>CAXGTB010000201.1:0-2861 GCA_964012565.1 uncultured euryarchaeote
TTCTTGTCAAATGGAATCCACAGGGAGTAGTGCAGAGTGTTACAGGATTTGCAAGCGCTGCGGGAGAAATCAATATTGCAGAAGATATTACAATAACGCAAAACAATGAGATTATTGTATCAGGAGTTTTCCTTGGTTCTATGGATGCAGGTAATCAAAATATTTTGTCAGACAAGGGTAGTGGAGATGCCTATGTTGTCAAAGTATCAAACTCTGGACAAACAGACTGGGCTGTAAGTGCAGGAAGTAGTAGTTCTACTGAAAGGGCTTATGCTGTTGAAGCAAATTCCAACGGAGACATCATGGTAGGAGGACTGGTATCTGGTTCTGCAGATTTTGGTATACACTATGCAACATCTAATGGTGGCCTAGACCTCTATATGGCAAAATTAGATTCCAACGGAAATTGGGATTGGGTTGAAACTCTGGGGGGTACGAGTGATGATTTGTTCGCTGACATTACAGTAAATTCTACTGGCATTCCTACTGTGTTTGGTTCGTTCCAGTCCACTATTAACAAAGGAACTCAATCAGTTACTAGTGGTGCTGGCTTAGATCTTGTAATTTGGTCTGTAGACCCCATAAATAATGCAGACAAGGATAATGATGGAGTTAATGATTTACTTGACAACTGTCCTAACAAAAACAATCCTTTGCAAATTGATTCAGATTTGGATGGAGATGGTGATGAGTGTGACTATGATGACGACAATGACGGAATAACAGATAATTCCGGTGATGATTGTCCTCGAGGTGGAGCTTGGAACTGGACTAGCAATTCTACAACTGATTTCGATAATGATGGATGTAAAGATTCCAGCGAAGATAACGATGATGATAACGATGGAGTTGAGGATCAAGACGATGGCTGTCTGAGTTCATATTCACCTCCAAGAAATTGGTGGACTTCAGATTCATCGAATGATCTGGATGGAGATGGGTGTCGAGACGCTGATGAAGATTCAGATGATGATGGAGATGGCTTTGATGATTCCTCTGATGACTGTAACAAGGTTGCAGGAACATCTACTCTGGGAACATACACTGGTTGTATTGACAGTGATGGCGACGGTTGGGCAGATATCGAAGACTCTTGCCCCCAAGAGGCTGGTAATTCCACAATGAGTGGCTTGCTTGCTTGTCCCGATAGAGATGGTGATGGATGGGCTGATAGTATTGATGATTTGCCAGATGAACCGACTCAATGGGTTGATCAAGATAGTGATGGTTATGGTGATAATGCAGATGGAAACAATCCAGATGACTGTGTTTCTACTTCAGGAACTTCTATGCTAGATCGATACGGATGTCCAGACCCTGATATGGATGGATATTCATCTGCTGATACGATTTGGACAGTAGAAGATGGAGCAGATGCTTTCCCTGCCGATAACACACAATGGTCGGATTGGGACGAAGATGGATTTGGTGATAATTATGGAAATATTTCTTGGACAGATCGAAGTGTGAATTGGCCAGGAGAATACTATCAGTATGCAAGAGACCAAGACGCATGTCCGACTCTATCAGGTAATTCATGGCAAAATGATATTCTAGGTTGTCCAGATGGTGATGGCGATGGTTGGGCAGATTTCATGGACGCATTCCCAGCAGATGCCAATGAATATCTTGATACTGATAAAGATGGAATAGCGGACGGACTTGATGATTGTCCAGAAGTATTTGGTAATTCAACGGAGGATGTTGATGGATGTCCGGATTATGACGGAGATGGATGGGGTGACCCTGAAATTGGTTCTGATTGGAAACCACTTGATGCTACTCAATGGAGTGACTCGGATAGTGATGGGTATGGAGATAATCCACTTGGAACCAGTCCGGATCACTGCCCACAAGAAACCGGTGACTCATTCAAAGGTGATATTCTAGGTTGTGTTGATTCAGATAACGATGGTTGGGCAGATTTAATCGATGCTTTCCCCGAGGAATCAACTCAATGGAATGATACAGATGGAGATGGGTTTGGTGACAATCCAAAAGGTAAGGATGCAGATGAGTGTCCTGATGTTGTCGGAGTTGCCAAAGAGAACGGTTGTGAAGAAGTAGTAGAGGAATCTAGTGGAAGTGTTCTCAAGTATGGCGGTATTTCAGTTGGTATTATCCTAATCTTGATTGTTGGAGGTTTACTGGTCATGAGACTAAGAGGGGATGATGATGGACAAAAGGATTGGAATGCTGGTGTCGTGATGCCTGATATGACATCGCAACCTGCAATGCCAAACATGTACGCTCAGCCTGTAATGCCAGATATGAATGCGCAACCAGATTATTCACAATATCAACAGCCTAGCGTTCAACCTGTAGTTCAAGCTGCATCCCCTAACCCTGCAATGTTACCCGGTAATCAGGCTGTAATGCCACAACCTGCAGCACCTGCGGGGCCAACAATGTACGAAGTTGGTTCAATTCGAAGCGATGGAAACGAATGGCTTGAGTATCCTGTAGCGAGTGGTGCTTGGTATGTTCGAGATACTTCTACTAAGCAGTGGATCCGCAGAATTTGAGGTTTAATTCATGGTTGAAGTCACTCTGTTGGGTTCGGCCCAAGACGGTGGTGTACCACAGGTTGGTTGTGATTGCTGTCTAGATTTAGAACAGCGCTATCCAGTTTCTATCGGGCTAACTGATGCAGAGGGTGGCAAACATTTGTTTGAAGCAACCCGCCACTTAGGCGATCAACTGAGAATTTGGGGTTGTACTCAGGTCGATTCTGTGTTTCTAACTCATGCTCATATTGGTCATGTCGACGGACTTGGTCTATTTGGAAAAGAGACAATGGCGGCAAAAGGTGTCAATTTGTATTGCTCAAAGATGATGCTAGATCTCATTGAGAGAACTCC
>CAXGTB010000202.1:0-2835 GCA_964012565.1 uncultured euryarchaeote
GGATTATCATTCCTCGTCCGCATACCACGAGAAGGCTATACAAAGGAAATTGCTCGAAGGCGTATTTTGCAATGGAGAAGAATGGGGCTAGATGTTTCAGCAGCTGAACCAGCACTTTTCCAAACTTCTGATGAGATTGGATACGAGATTTTCAAATCGGTAGAAGATAAAGTTAGAAGAGCAATTGAATTAGATAATCGATTGGATATTTTGGAAGAACGTGGATTTCGTTCTGAAGTTACGAAGATGAGGTTTAGAGTAAGGCAACTTACTGGTTTTACTGAAGTTGAAAACCGAATAAACGAACTCATCTAGGAAGTCTACCGCACTCCGCTTCTATCCTTGCAAGCCAGCCACCATTTGTCAGTTCTTTAGCAATCAACTGAATTTCATCTGAAGTCGCTCTATCTTCTGTGAGGGGTTTGCTAATCTTCCTAACCAAAGAGTATAGCGATTTTACATGGTTTGCTGGTTCAGCCACTCTATATTCTAAGGCTTCACAAGCAATCAATAATTCACATGCTAAAACTTGCGATAGGTGTTTGGAAGTTTCGACTAGATTCCAACAGGCAGTGGCTCCCATTGAGACATGATCTTCTTGTCCTCCAGAAGTTGGTGTGGAAAATGCAGAGCGAGGTGATGCTCTTGCATGCATTTCTGCTAATGCAGCAGCTGCAACATAATGGACAATCATCATCCCAGATTCTAATCCTGAATTTTTAGCTAAAAATGCAGGCAAATCACTTCTAGAGGGATCAACAATTTGGTCAATTCTTCTCTCAGAAATATGAGCAAGTTCAAACAATGCATGAGACATGTTGTCTGCACATAGCGCTAAAACTTCCCCATGGAAGTTACCCTGTGATACAACTTCATCTTTACCTGGGTTTGATGGATTTGGAAAAATTAAGGGATTATCCGTCGCACTATTAATTTCAATATCTAAGGTGTTTGACATCTTTCTGTAACTCTCCAAAACAGCACCGTGAACTTGGGGTATACATCGAAATGAGTATGCATCCTGTACTTTGTCACAATTCTCATGCGAGTGTAAAATTTCCGAATCTTTCATTATCGAAGTGATTCTTTCTGCAACCAATGACTGCCCTTCATGGGGTCTTACCTGATGCACTCTAGGGTCCATTGGTTTAATTGAGCACTCTTTGGCTTCCATCGAAACGCATGCAATCAAATCAGCCAGTGGCAAAAGATTAGCCAGAATATTATCTGCATGGGATAAGAATGAACACATTTGACTGGTTCCATTAATCAGAGATAGTCCATCCTTGGCCATTAAATCAACAGCAATCAATCCTTTTTCTCTTAGAACTACTGACGTGTCAACTGATTCATTATCATTCCAAACTTGACCTTCTCCGATCAAGGTTAGAGCCATATGAGATAGTGGTGCTAAATCTCCTGATGCTCCCAATGAGCCAATTCTAGGGACAACTGGAACTATATCGTTATTGAGGTAGGATATGATTTGCTCAATCACCTTTCTTTGAATGCCGGAATTACCCTTGACTAGAGAGTTTGCACGAACACACATCATAGCTCTTGTATCTTCTATTGACATTGGATCGCCAATACCACATGCATGAGATCTAATCAAATTCACCTGTAATGCAGATAAATCATCCTTGGAGATAGATTCGCTAACTAATGCACCAAACCCGGTATTGATCCCGTATACTGTTTCGCCACTCGATAGGATTCTTTCTACGACTTCTCGTGCTAGGTGCACCTTGTTCCATGCATCGCTGGCTACTTCGACTTTCTCACCTTTTGCCACCAATAAGATTTCAGTGGATGTTAAGGTTCTACCATCGAGTTTTACACTACTCATCAAGAATCATCTCCGTAAACTGAATTTATCAAATCCTCGTTTGTTAAATTTGGTAATGTGACTTTAAGATTAGGATTATTTTCCATGGCTCGCTTAATAGCAAATATTGCTCCATCATTTCTGGCCCAAGCACGTCTTGAAATACCGTTATTTACATCCCAATCTAACATCGATTTCAGCTTTCTTTCACTATCATCACTACCATCAATTAGCATTCCAAAGCCACCGTTAATCACTTCGCCCCAACCAACTCCTCCACCGTTGTGCAAACTAATCCAAGTAGCTCCCCTGAATGCATCACCGACGAAGTTGTGCACTGCCATGTCTGCAGTAAACATCGAACCATCGAAAATGTTTGCTGTCTCTCTGTAAGGAGAATCTGTGCCAGCAACATCGTGATGATCTCTTCCTAGCACTATTGGGGCAGAAATTTTTCCTGTTCTAATGGCATCATTGAATGCATTGGCGATTAGTTTTCTTCCTTCTGTATCTGCATACAGTATCCTAGCTTGACTACCAACAACCATTTTGTTTGTTCCTGCTTGCTTTATCCAGTTGATATTGTCCAACATTTGTTGTTTTATTTCAGGAGGTGAATTATCTGCCATTTCAGAGAGAACTTCCAGAGCAATTTTATCGGTAATTTCCAAATCTGCTGGGTCACATGATGTACATACCCATCGGAATGGCCCAAATCCGTAGTCGAAACACATTGGACCCATTATGTCCTCTACATAGCTAGGATAGAGGAAACCGCTTCCATCCTTTTTCATGACATCAGCACCCGCACGCGAAGCTTCGAGAAGAAAGGCGTTGCCATAATCCCAGAAATATGCACCTGTTTCAACTAGAGAATTTACTGCTGATGCATGACGGCGTAATGTTTCTTGGACTTCAAGACGGAATTGTTCAGGGTTTTCGGACATCATTCTCTTCGATTCTTCGAATGACAATGTAACAGGGTAATATCCCCCTTGCCATGGGTT
>CAXGTB010000203.1:0-2777 GCA_964012565.1 uncultured euryarchaeote
AGGGTAGTGCAAGGGTTGTCCATGAACGGGCGCTATTCTGCACTTTGCATGGTCGCTATTATGTTGGTGACAATGGTTGGTGCTCCACTTGCTTCGAGTGGCGAGCCAATCGAGGAAACTAGCAGAATTGTTGAAGAAATTACTACTTCGGAACCTCGTGATTATCCTAACGGCTGGACTCACCGACCGGTCGTTGAAGTGTTCACTTCGCTATCCTGCTCTCCATGTATGTCTAATTCAGAACCGCAAGTTATCGGTATGCATGAGGCTCTAAAGGCAGATAACTCGCAACCGTATACCATCGTTACTTTCCATCAAACAAATGGTGGAGATGGAGATGATCCAACTGCAAGTCAAGAAGCAAAGGACCGCTACAGTTACTATTCTCCAATAGGAACACCTGATGGTGAAATTGATGGAGGGTATATCCAAAGTCAAGACCTGATGTCTTCTGTAGAAGAAGCTGGACAACGTGACGTCGCTCCTACAACTCTCAATGTTACCCAAACCTACAATGGTGAAGGAGCATTCACAGTAACTGCAACACTGACATATTTGGGAGAAGGTTTCAATCCAGATCTCACTGACCCAACAGGAATCCCTCAAGACATAGTCGATGGAGACACACTAGATTATGAAATTCAGTTGTTCATGATTGAACATGATGTCTATGCATTCTCTTCCCAGCATGGTGGCATGGTGGTAACTCCAATGGTATACAGAGGGAATGCTGGACAGCCTGCAACTGGCAGTCTGGATGCTGGTGTAGAAGTAGTAGTGATGGCTGAATGGGCAATTCCTTCTGAAATTGAACATCCGAGCGGGCATGCAACCCCTGGAGTTCAACCATTAGATCCAATGGTAGTTCCAGGAAATATCGAAGTCGTTGCTGTAGTGTATGACCAAAACGATGAGTCAAAATCCTCGTCTCCGAATCCTAAGCAAGGATTAATTCGCGCAATAAATTCTGCAACTCCTCGCTCAACTGCATATGATGCAGCAAATGAAATGCCAACCGTCATGCAAATAGACGAGACAATCGAGGATGGAAATGCAAACATAATGGCGTTCTTTGATGATGAAGACGGCATTGGTACAGCCTCGGTTTTCTATAATTATGAAAGTTCTAATTATACCGGCGAATGGTTTAGTCAGAAACTCGAAATTCAAGGTTCTGAAATCTGCGATGAAGAGGGCGTATGTTACGCATATGGTGATGCGACAGGAATTGGTTCGATTCCTGCCGTAGAAGGTAAAGCGATATTCTATCAGCTTGTCTTTGCAGATGGTAAACAGAATTACAACACTCACGAAGTCCAGTCTTTTGCTGGAGGTTCAATCGTTGCTCCTGCACCAGCAGGATTTGATTACGTATTGATTGGAGTAATCAGTTTAATCATTCTAGCCTGTGGAGCATTCACAATTTGGGCTCGTATGCCTTACACAGGGACATACTTCGATTGAAGTAGGTGGTGAGATATTTGGCTGAAGATACGGGCGATGATGCAGTTTATTCTAACTGGGATATGATCAAAGCGCGTGCTTCTGCAAACCCGCAGATTGTCACTCTTGGCGTTGTAATGATACTGGTTATCAGTATACTTGGCTTTACAATGACGGGAGGGAGTTCGGCTGCTCCGGATTTTGAAGCTCAGTGGGTAGGCGGAGAAGACGATGGAGAGACGTTCGATTTGTCTGACTTACAAGGAAAGGTGGTTGTCTTAGATTTGATGGCAACAACCTGCTCGCCGTGCAAAGATATAGCTGACGACATGCTAATACCCTTACATGAGAAGTACAAAGATGACCCAGGTGTTGTGATAATTTCTCTATCTGTAGGGGAAGATACACCTGAAGGATTACTTGCTTATGCAGAGGAAAATGATTATCCTTGGGCCCACGCTTTGGATATTAACAAAGAGGCCTTTGAAGCGTATAACGGGATTAAGATCCCCAAGGTTGTAATCATTGACCCGTCTGGGGACTTAGTGTATGAAAAATCGAGTAATAGGATTCCTTTAGAGGAAGTTGAAGATACAGTTTCTTCAGCCAAGACTGGTTTGGCTGATACTGTTAATTTGCAAACAGGCTCAATTTGGTTAATGGCGGTTGGAGCAGGAGTATTGTCGTTCTTCTCGCCTTGTTCATTCCCTCTTCTTCCAGGATATGTTTCGTTCTATTTGATGCGCAAGAAGGACACTTCAGGTGGATTGAATGAAAAAACAATGCGTACTGCATTGCCAGCAGGGTTAGCAGCATCTGCTGGAATTCTAACCATTTTCCTTGGATTGGCGATTTTGGGAATATTCTTTTCTGAAGCAATTCGCGAAATGGTTCCCGTACTGATTCCTATTACCGGTGCGATAATTTTGATTATGGGAATAATAATGGTGGCCGATATTGATCTTTCGAGATTCACTCATCCAATAAAAGAAAAATCTCGTGCAGTTGGCCGAAAATTGAAACCAGTTTTCGTCCCTCCTGTCGAAAAATTACTTTCTTTTATCACTAGAAAACCAATCAAATTCGAGGAGAATGAAGATTCGGAATTGATGGGTCAATACCTGTACGGACTTGGATACGGTGCTGCATCAGCAGGTTGTACTGCTCCGGTTTTCATCGCTCTTTTGGTGGCATCGATGAGCTATACATTGTTCAACACTGTATTGATCTTCTTATTGTATGCAGTTACAACTGCTGCGCTAATGGTTACATTCACGCTATTGGTCGCTGCTAGTCAAGATACCATCGTTAACAAAATGCGAGCCTCTACAGGA
>CAXGTB010000204.1:0-2741 GCA_964012565.1 uncultured euryarchaeote
GCGTACTTTCCACTATGCGGGTGTTGCAACAGTTAACGTAACTCAAGGTCTACCTAGAATTATTGAAATTGTAGACGCAAGAAAGGTCCCTAACACTCCTACTATGACAATCCGTCTTAAGAATGACAAGAGTGAGTCAGCAGATGCTGCAAAGAAATTAGCAGCAGCAATTGAAATCACTACAACAGTGAATATTGCAGATATTGATACAGACGTTGCACAGCGCCGTCTGGTACTGAAATTGAAGAAGGGTAACCTGAAGCAGAAAGGAATGACTCCTGCTGAAGTTAAAGATAAATTGGAGCGTGCTCTAAGACTTTATGTCGAAGCAGATAAGGAGAAAAACCCGTCAACTCTGACACTAATACCTGGTATTCAAACCGAGGAAGATATGAAGACACTGGCAGAAAATCCGCCATCTTATACTGAACTGCTACAGTTGGAAGATAAGATCCGTGATATGCGCTTGAAAGGTGTTCCAAACATTGAGCGTGCTAACGTTCAGTTGGATGATAAGACTGGCGAATACTATCTCTCTACCATCGGAAGTAATCTTGCGAGAATTTCTGACATGGAAGGAATCGATAGATCAAGAACATACACCAATAATATCATTGAGATTTACGAATATCTAGGTATTGAAGCAGCTCGCCAAGCGATTGTCAATGAATTGCAAGCAACTCTAGACGGAGCACGCTTGGAAGTCGATGTACGTCACTTACTAATGGTTGCAGATGTTATGACTAGCGAAGGTGAAGTACGCGCAATTGGACGACATGGTGTCTCTGGAACGAAACACTCTATCCTTGCACGTGCAGCGTTCGAAGTTACTGTTAACCACCTGCTAAAGGCAGGAATTATTGGTGAAAGAGACAATCTAACTGGGGTTGCAGAGAACATTATCGTTGGTCAACCAATCAGTCTAGGTACAGGATCTGTGGAATTGTATTACATTCCAGAGTGAGAATCAACATTGAGAAGCAAAATTGTGGAGGAATGAATAATGGATATAAGTAGACAACTGAAAATTGCAAGTACGACAGGTAACCTATTGTTTGGCCAACGCCAAGCAATTGATGCATGCGCTAAGGGTGATGCCAAATGCATCATTCTAGCAGCTAACTGCCCTCAGGAGTATATTGACGACCTTGCTGCAAAGCACCCTGAAGTCACTATGCATCGTACATTATTGGTAAACAGAGATCTTGGCGTTGCGTCTGGAAAACCATTCAGCATCTCGGCTATTACAGTCTTGGATGCGGGTGAATCAGACCTGCTGACTTTGAACAGTAATC
The DNA here is from genome assembly GCA_964012565.1 of uncultured euryarchaeote. Taxonomy (GTDB): domain Archaea; phylum Thermoplasmatota; class Poseidoniia; order Poseidoniales; family Poseidoniaceae; genus MGIIa-K1. The sequence continues at coordinate 1,296 of CAXGTB010000204.1, forward strand.
TAGAGTGAAATTAAAGACGGAATTAACCTAAGAGGGTACATGGCCCTTGACTTGGTTGCTCTCTTGAGGAGGCTAGGCGTCAGCATAGACTCCGAGTCACCACCAATAACTGCGCCAGGTGTGATTTCTTGGCTAGGTCGCATTTATGACGTCTCACCAGAGATTTCTAAGCTCGGAATGAAAGATGGCATGGAGATCTGGAGTTCGGGGAAAGGTTTTGCTCCATTGGATTTAGCAGGAGTGGAAACTTGGCTATTTGATGCACCAAGAGGGTCACATCTCGTAATAGCTGAAAGGAAAATTAGTTTTGACATAGAAAAAACTCCGTCAAGAGATGGTCGTGAACTAAAAATTTGGAAACTAGATGAATTCGCAGCATTCATTGGTTACGCTGTAATCGATGGAAGGCTGAAAATATTAGAAGACGAAGTTGTGGAACATGTCCAAACTGAGTTGGATATTTTCTCAGGCGATGGACCCTTTGTTCTGAAGCCAACAAATGATTTTACAGAATTAGAATCCAAAGGTTTGGATATATCAATGGCAAAACCTGTACTTATTCCTGCTAATTTACACAAGGTTACTGGAATTTTGAAAGGCCCAGGTGAAGATGAAATTTGCAAATGGGTGCTCAATTGTGGCGGACTTCATATTTTGAAGGATTTTGAGTTACTAGAAAACCCGCCAATGATTCGTCATGATAATTTAGAAATTCATGAAAATCCAGATTTTACAGATTTGCTTTCTGAAAGGCGTTCTCATTCTGATGGAATGGGAGATTTGCTGAGGTGGTGGTATTTTGATGGGGAAGGTGCAAATGTTGAAACTTACAATGTGTTAGTTCCTGCTCACAAAGGTATAGATGCCTTTGGTGCCGATTGGATATTTGATGGTGTTTCGAGCAAATTACACATGAACTATTGAGCAAAGGATTCATCACCTTTCGTCATGACCATTGACCATGCGCACTCGTGGAGTACTGAGCATAGCAATTATCGTGATTTTGTTAGCTAGTATGATTCCAATTCAAAACAATGTGGAACTAGCGGAGGAGAAAATCATCTTCTTTGCGGATTCAGAGCCAGAGTTACTGATCTCAACTGGCTCTTCAAGTGGGCATGTAAATGGTACCAAAATAGAGTCTACACCTATGGGTCTAGTCGTGGCAGGAGACACAAGAAATTCTTTGAATTTGGGTGGAATTCAACTACAAGCGAACTCTGCTTACAACCAATATGTTGACGCTGATTCATACGTCGCTTTGGTTGATGAGCAAGGTGTTTGGCAATGGGCTGTAATGCCAATGGCCTCACAAGGCTTGACATTCATCGAAGCACTGACAACATCAAACAATGGTGAAATATATATTGCAGGTACAATATTAGGACAGGTCGACTTTGGGTCTAATCCTAATTCGCCATCATTACTATCTCAGAACCTTGATGG
>CAXGTB010000205.1:0-2728 GCA_964012565.1 uncultured euryarchaeote
TCTTGGATTAAATCATTGAATCGAGAATCTTTGAATGTACTGCAAAAAGAATCTCGTAAATATGCGGAAGATAATCTTTCATGGTCTCATTCAGTAGATGCATTAGAGGCAATAATCCTGTCATAGATTTCACCCCATTGCTTGCTAACAGTTTCGATTTGATGCATTTCTACAGCTTCTTGTAAGCCTTCAGAAATAGGATTTGAAATCGCTTCTTTCCATCCTTTACTATCATCCAATTCAACAGCCTTTACACAATCGGGCAGGTCTGGTATATTTGTTGAAGCAACGACCGGGCATCCTACCGATAGTGCTTCCAAAATCACCATTGGTTGGCCTTCATACTGTGAGGGAACAATAAGACAACCCGCAGTTTGTAGCAATTTCCACTTTTCATCTTCACTAACCCACCCCAGAGCAGTAACGCCTTCTGGAGCGCTATCAACACCGGTTACTCGAAGGTCTTCAAGACCGAGCGAATAAGCAAAGTTATGCCCTTTCACAGGATCATTTCTTCCCATTAGGAGCGTGAAACCTTCTCTTTCTAATCCAGCAAGTTTTGGTGGTTCGACTGGATTAGGAACGGAAATCGATTCTCCAACAAGCGGTTGTAGCTTTTCGCACCATGACGGTGATAGGCAAACAACATGATAGTCAGAAAGATCAGATTTAGTATCGATATCAAATCTACCAGAATGAATATGGAAGATAACCGGGGCTTTTGCAACCTTTGCAATCGACAATTTGCGTTTGTATGACCAATCTGATGCGCAGTGAATATGAATCAAATCAAAATCGCCATTCCTGATCTCTTTTTTTGCTACACGCCATCTTCGTATTTTTTGCAGAGCACCTCTTCTAGAATATGTGTTACAGGAAGATGCCCTCCAACCTTCTGGTGGATTTGCAGCAAGCAGTGTGATGACCGACGACATTCCACCTGGCGCCATCAGTGGGCCCACGTGAACTACTCGGCGCATATGGTGTGCTCCATGTTACCCAGCAATAGCATTGATGCACGATATAGCATGGGTTTTGTTGAAGTGTACCTCGTATAGTCGCTCTCACATGGCAGGTGAATGGCTGGCTTATGGCGAGTTAGGTTTAGCAGCCATAGGTTTTGCACCATTTGCCTTACATCGTTGGTCTTGTGGTAACTGGGCCAAGCAAAAATTAGAATGTCCAGAGGAACTCTCTGGATTGGATATGACCATCCTGTTGCCTGTTTGGAATGAAGAATTAATCATTGAGAAAAAGTTGGCAAATTTAGCAAAGCAAGATTTCAAAGCGAGCCTTGTTCTTGTAGATTCAGCTTCTGATGATGCCACACTATCGAAAGCCAAATCTTGGTTAGAGGATTTCCCAGAGGCCTTCGAATCATACAAAATCCTAACCATGTCAAAAAGGAAAGGAAAAACTGCAGCAGTTGGCCTAGCGCTCGACGAAATGGCAGAAACTCAGGGTATTATCCTGATGACTGATGCCGATGCTACATTGATGCCTGGCGCATTAACTCGAGTTAATCGTTGGTTTAGTAATCAGCAAATTGGCGCCGTAGGAGGGACTCCTCAGCGAGAAGGAGATCTTGGCCAAGAAAATGACCACAGGGAAATGTATACTTTGTTGAGAGTTGGAGAATCTGGCCATGATAGTACTCCTTTTTTGGAAGGATCACTAATTGCTTGGAGGGCAGGCTTGGTATCATCTTCCGATCTCTATTACTCATCTAATGCCGATGATGCACAAATTGCTACAGCGGCAAGGCTGGCAGGATTTAGGTCAATACAAGATCCCGAACTCAAATTTAGTGATCAGATGCCTTTGAAGGCTAAGGGCCAAAGAAGACAAAAGGTTCGCAGAGCTCAAGGGCTAATTCGCTTGCTTGCAAGAAAACGTAAACATTGGTTTTCAAAAAGGGAAGGTCGATTTGCTAAGATTTTGAGAAGAAATGCTTGGATGCATATTCTTTCGCCTTTGGCCATAGCAACCGGAGCAATACTTGCCATCATGCGCAATATTGCTTATCTGCCCGAAACCCCTCTTATGTTGGCTCTATCGGCTATTGAAGTATACTGCTTGACATCTTGGGCTCTTACTAGGCTTAACAAATCGTTTTTCGGAATCAAGACTGCTGGTGTAATTATGTGTGGATTGGAGAATCTCTTAGTTGCTATAATCGTCTCTGGTCAAGGAAAAAGTCTCCACATGTGGGATCAACATGTGGATGTCCGAGAAGAGCTTTCTAAGCAATAGGCTTGGTTTTTAAAAATAAAAAAAGCCCCCCTGGAAGCCGAAACTTCCAGAGGGGCGAATTCGAGAATCTCTCGTATACTACTTTCTAGTCACAGAGTTAACTTCACTGTGCAGATGCGTATGCTGCAACGTTGCGAAGAACTGCGTCCTCTTCGTTGCCAACACCAGTCTTTGTGATGGTGACATCAATGTCGCATCCGCCGTCTGTTCCGTCACATAGATCACTAGCACCTTCGCTGATTGTGATTTCTTCAGCTGTGTCCCAGTTTGTGTCGGTTGTGTCAGTTGCGTATGTGCATGCTGCGTTTGTGGTGTCCTTGGATTCATCAACACATGTTAATGAGTTTCCGTTGTCAACCACGATGGTTATCTTTAGGACGGACCAGCTAAGTGGTTCGCCTGCTGTCATCTTGATGTGTACTAGTTGTTCTTCACCAGCGTCAGACATTGTGCCTGATGCGTCTCTGTCGTCAAA
>CAXGTB010000206.1:0-2698 GCA_964012565.1 uncultured euryarchaeote
CTAGTTGTTCTTCACCAGCGTCAGACATTGTGCCTGATGCGTCTCTGTCGTCAAACTGGTACTTATCTAGACCGCCGCCGGTTGAGTCGTCGGCTAGGCTAGATGCCCATACATACAATACACCAGCCAGAACTACAGTAATTGCAACCATTAGGATGGTAGCGATAACTGGGCTGACTGCCTCTTCGTTTCGGTTCTCGTTGTTCATATTCTTGTCCTCCTCCCCCAAGCGGGGGATATCCCACCCACAGCCGCCGCGCTATATAATGCCTCCGCCGAACAAAGTCTATTTTAGCCCGAAAAACCGAGGTACTGCGGCACATATCGATGATGAGTGGGTAAGCAAAAAATTACACCGAATGAGTGGTACATACAGTTTGTAGGCGCGAAATTACTGAGTATCTATTGGAAAATTACATTCCAAGATCCAGCCTTTCGGCTAGGCCGTGTTAAGGTGAACAGGGTGAGAGCCAACGGAGAGGGGATGGGATGCACTCAACGAGAACTTCAACAGCCCTGTTCATTGCGACCGAAGGTGTTACCGCAAATAATCATTTTGACGATTTTTTGCTCTAGGCAATGATTGCAATGTTCCACGGTAGAACATTGAATTATTCTACAGTCAATATTTCTGGGCCACCAGAATTCACCAAAATGGTGTGTTCAAATTGACCGATCATTCCTCCGTCATGGCAACCAAGTGCGTGATATGTCTCGAGGAATCTAATACTGATCAATTTCTTTACCAAAGCGTTCCACTTACTCTGTCTGCTAGCCTCATCAGCTTCTGGGAACGGTTTCTCTAACATAGGGAACGCCCATCTTTCTGCGAATGGAAGAGTCGAATATCTCTCTTCTAGATTACGCGCTAACTGAGCGCCAAGGGGTTTCAGTTGTTTTCTTGACAATGCCTTTCTCCACAAGCCCTTGTTAGTAACTCTGTATATGTTTGAAGAATTCCGTGCGCCAATATTTTTGATCATACCACTATCGCCAGTGGTGTTAAACGGTTCTACAGCGTAAACAGCACCCTCTTCCACTACTCCTTTGAACCCAGGATTATCAGCTCCACACGCAAAAGATGGAACACTAACTCCAGCATGTAACTCCCAAGGCTTCAATTGATGCCCACATAGATTTCGAATTGGCTGGAACCCAGCGTCTAAGGATGGTTGTGCTGCTGCTGCTCCAACTTTGTACCAAGGAGTTCCAGGGTGAAGCATTTCGATAGCAGAGTCTCTAGCCTCTTTTGCGGCCTTAATTTGTTCTGTATGGTTTCCTTTGTTACCAACTTCTAATGTTAGTGCATTATCTCCAGTATGTCCATTGATGTGTACACCAACGTCTAATTTGACTAAATCACCGTTTTGGAATACCATCTCTCTGTCCCAGCCCTCTGGGGGAGTAATAGCGTGGTCAGTAGTGTAATGTGCGGCCAAATCATCTACTGCGATAGTAACTGGAAATGCAGGATTTCCTCCATTCCTTCGAATGAATCTCTCTGCTGAAAGTATGACTTCATTCCATGACTTGCCGACAGTAATTTCTTCGCGCATTGCTTCTAAAGTTCGACGCGCAACATGGCCTGCGTCGTGCCAATACTTTAGGTTGGATTCGTCCACCATCTCATCACGTCTGCGCGAGGTACAACGCCCTCTCTCATAACGGTTAGCCTCCAACCACGTTTCGCCGATTCATCCTTTTCGAACCGAACAAACGTACTTCCAAGACCATTTGGGCACGTACCTGAGACGAATTTTTCTATTCCTAATTCTCTAGCCGCTACTTCTGTGTCACATTCGGGACTAACTCCAGATTCATTTGCAGAAGTAGCGGTTATCGGGCCATATTTCCTAGCAAGTGAAATCGCATCAGGGTGGGAAAAGATGCGTATTGCGATGTTTTCTCCGCCTAATCTAGGGTCAACCGACCTTTTCGCAGGGATGATCGTAGTTATTCCTCCTCTAGTGAATGAAGAAAGAAAATCGTTGAGAAATTTTGGTACTTGGACAAGATCTACAACTTGTGCCATGTCTGCAATGCCTAGGCTTACTGGCATAGAATCTGGCCGGTTTTTAGTAGTAAAGAGATTGTCTAGTCCAGTTGTCGTTGGTAGGCATCCAAGGCCAGGTAAAGTGCTGGTGGGGTAGACCACAAGGCCCCCCTCTTCCAGATGTTTCTTCAAAGCATCACGCCCTTACCCAAGTGTGGACATGGTCTTGAGCGATTTTTGCTGCCAATTCTTTGTCTTCAGTTTTCACTAGCAATTTACCACTTGGATACAATGTTAATTCTGCAGGGCCTGAAAAAGTCCATGCTAATCTTGTTCTAATTCCGATAGTATAACCTGCCGATTCGATTTTTTCTCCAACAGATTCCAAGTCTATCTTGTCGATGCCATCAACTTCAATTTGCCAAGCGGATTTATTTCCGCACATTTCCATTACGAAAGAATCTTCAGACAATTATATCCCTCAAAAATCCGGCTTAGGTGGGAATTTCACACTTTCACTAGTACTGCTTGCTGGAGGCCCTGGTGGACCTGCCGGTGGACCTGTTGGAGGGCCAGAAGGCGGAGTAGGTGGACCAGAAGGCGGAGTAGGTGGACCAGATGGTGGACCGGTTGGGCCTGCAGGAGGCGTTGGTGGACCAGAAGGCGGAGTAGGTGGACCAGATGGTGGACCGGTTGGGCCTGCAG
>CAXGTB010000207.1:0-2680 GCA_964012565.1 uncultured euryarchaeote
AGGTCTTGCCACCCATTTCCTGTGAAAATAGGTCGCCCCCTCAACCTCTGGCAGAGGTACTTCAGGATCCCAATTACATCGATAGGCCTTAACTGAAATTGCAGAGAGAAATGCTGCTGTTCGGTAATTAATTGTCCAGACTACTAATGCAATTATTGCTTGAACGATTTCAGGTGGTTGGAAAAACAAAGAGAATGCTGCAAATGGTGAAATGAGCATAACAAGCATGTCGATTCTACCGGGCAAAAGATTTGCACCAATCCAAACCGCCCACAATGAAAGCATAATTCCTAATGCAAGAAATGCTGTTGCTAAGAGTCCATCTGATCTGATTAGAAGAATTATTCCTACAGCCAATGGCAAGAGCGACCATGCCATCATGTAGAGCATCTTTGGACCAGCCTCGAAAACATCCGCTTCCTGCCACTCCATGCCTTCACCTAGAGGTCACTACCTTGAAACATTTTGCAAGGTGAACTTTCATTCATCAAATGGATATGATAATGTCAAATTTCTTGCTGCATAGACTTCGTCTACTCTACGAACTTTGGTAGTTATTGGAGCATTGTGCAGTGTTTCAGGGTCTTCCTGTAATACTTCGACAAATTTCTTTGCGAACTCATCAAGTGTTTCTTTTGATTCGGTTTCTGTTGGCTCAACCATCATGCATTCAGGAACGATTAGCGGGAAATATACCGTCGGAGCCATGTAACCTTTGTCTAGAAGTCCCTTGGCAATATCCATTGCACCAATTCCTACTTCTTCTTTCATAGGTGCCATTGAAATCGTAAATTCATGCTTTACAACATCTACTGGAGCTCCATCGACAAAGTGATGCCTTACTCCTGCTTTCTCTGCCTCTAAGATGATTCGATGGCGCAGGTAGTTAGCATTCAAAACTGCATGAGAAGACATTGTCTTGAGGTCTCGACCATAGCGTCGATAATAAGCCCAACATCGAACCACTGCCCCACTGTTTCCATGCCATTGTTGTACCTTACCAATACTATTTACTGGCTCATACCAATGATACCACCACTCTTGGTTTACCGATGTTAATTGATCTCCTGCCAGAATTGGTCTTCTCTTGACAACAGGACCTGGCAAAAATTCAGCAAGATGAGACTTGACACCAATTGGGCCAGAACCTGGACCTCCTCCACCATGTGGTTGACTGAAGGTCTTGTGCAGATTGTAATGTACTGCATCAAAGCCCATCAAACCAGGAGATGTAAGTCCAAGAATTGCGTTGAAGTTAGCACCATCATAGTACATTTGGCCTCCAGCAGTATGGACGATTTCTGCAGCCTCTGCAATCTCTGGTTCAAAGACACCCAAAGTGCTTGGATTGGTAATCATCATTGCTGCAGTATCATCACCAACAACTGCACGTAATGCATCTAAATCGATTCTACCATCTTCCCTAGATGGTATTTCAATAATCTCAAATCCTGCCATGGAAGCGCTGGCAGGATTGGTACCGTGTGCGGAATCGGGTACAATCACTTTTGTTCTTCCCAATTCTCCTCGACTTCTGAAGTATTCCTGGATACAGCGAATAGCTGTGAATTCACCCTGAGCACCGGCAACAGGTTGCAATGTAACAGCATCCATTCCAGCACAGATTCCAAGCATATCTTGCATTTCATGGAAAATAGCCAAAGTTCCCTGAATTTGATGTTCTGGTTGAAGTGGATGTATGTCAGCGATTCCTGGCATCTGGGCAATAACTTCGTTTACCCTTGGATTGTGCTTCATAGTGCATGATCCCAAAGGATAGAACCCTGTGTCTATCCCGAAGTTACGACTGGATAGCCAAGTATAGTGACGAACCATCTCTGGTTCTGAAATCCTTGGCCATCTTGGAAGGTCTGTTCTTACTAGAGAAGATGGTATCTGAATATTTTCTACTGGGCCAATTGGGTCTGGTTGAGAATAACCTTGGCCATCAGCACCATTGTGCTCGAACAAGTGACTCAAGCGCTCACCCCCTGAACTAAACTGGTAGACCAAACTGCCAAATGAGCCGCTAGTAATTCTATTTCTGTCGCTCTTGTTTGATCACTAAATGATACAAGTAACCAATTAGCTCTCTGAGGATACCACGCCGACAAATCAAAACCACCGATTAGCCCCTGATTGTCCAAGTATGCTAGACAATCTGCTGCGCTTCCGGGGAGTTCGACTACAAATTCATTGAAGTGTGCATTTGTGTTGTGTGGAATTGCTATAGTTGAAATTTCAGATAACTTATTTTTAGCAACTTGGCAAGCAGCCATGTTTCTTTGAGCTAATTTTTGTAACCCTTCTGGGCCGAGTAGTGACATGTGCATTGCACCCATAAGTGCGATCAATGTTTCATTTGTACAGATATTCGATGTTGCTCGATGTCTTCTGATGTGTTGTTCTCTTGTAGATAGAGTTAGACAAAATGCTTCTTTCCCGTCAACATCAATTGAACGTCCAACAATTCTACCAGGCATCTGACGAAGATAGGTTTTGGTACAAGCAAAGATACCGTATAAAGGACCACCATATGTGATTGGTGAACCAAGTGCTTGACCTTCACCAACTACAATATCTGCTCCGTAATTACCCGGTGCTTCTACAACACCTAGGCTGACTGGGGCAACACCTACAACAAATGCGGTATTTTCTCCAATAATCTCCTTCACTCTAG
>CAXGTB010000208.1:0-2654 GCA_964012565.1 uncultured euryarchaeote
GGAGGAACTGATGCAGTATTATCGATGCTAACTACTGCTGTTGAAGAAGGATTAACAGGTCATTTGACTGCAGGCAAGTCATCTAAAGCAATACGAGTCGCATTGGTTAAGGGTATTCCAGTAGCAATGCAGGCCTCGGACAAAACAGAACTTAGTGAAGCGGTAAACCTACTTTGTGAATCTAGGAGAGTTCTTGCCTTACATCGCCTACCTGTCGGCACAATAATCGGTTCAGAATCAGGAAATGTGGTAGATTTTAATCTCGGTCAATTCTGTGAAGAATTGGCTACGACCAGAACTCGTTCTGAATCTAGACAAACTTTGCTAAATCAGATGTTGATGCAACTCTATGGGTTCGAAATTGGGCTACAAAATATGCGAAAAGAACGTACTAGGTTTGAATTCGCAATAACGATTGCAACTCCATCAGAAGGGTTGTCGACAATTGAAACTTCAGCCGGTATCGATGATGGTCTAAGAAGAAAGTTGGAGAAGTCGGAACTAAAGCTATCAGATGCAACAGCGGAAATTGCTGCCCTCAAAGTTGCTTTAGAATCGGCACAAAAAGCAGAGAGCTCAGCGAAAGTAAATGCTAATGAAGCCAATAGGCAGTCTTCTGATATCCAGGACAAAATCACAGGATATAACCGAACAATCGACCAACTCCAACTGGATTTATCTGCAGCACAAGCAAGTTCAGAGAAATCGGAATCACGTAGCGATAGATTATCCAAGAGAGTGAATGAACTCGAACATCAATTGAGCCAGAGAGCTGCTGAATTAGCACGAATTCTTGGAGATAGCAAAGAAAGTTCAGCATTGTCGGCTAAAATAGAGGAGATGGCAATGAAAGAAGCCGCTTTATCCAGTGATATCGATTCTCATTCAACTACACTATCAAGTATCAGAACTAGAATCGAAGATGATCAACGTCGTCAGAGAATGATAGAGGAGCAAGTGGAGGCAACTAGAGACAAACACCGCAGGGCTCAAGGGGAGCTTTCCGAGTTGGAATCAAAAATCAATGATGCACAATTGAGTCTGAGGCAAATACAAGCTGAGACCAAGGCTTCAAGCGAAAGAACTCAGGATGATAGGATTCGATTGACCGAACAGGAGAACAGGGCAACTATGATTCAATCAGAAATGAGAGAACTGATGGATGAAAGACGCCAAGTTCTGAAAGAATTAGGAGATTTAGGAGCAAGAAGAGGCCACGCAGAGGCCGAATTATCAAATTTGCTCGATCAGGCAGAGGCTTTGGCAATCGCTCATGAAGAGGCTTTGTCTGATATCAAGGAAGCAGAGTTGCTTCGTGCTAAGTTGTCAGAAGAGCCACTTGCACAGGCTCTACTAGAGGATGGAACTCAGTTTGATGGGCTTGGCCCAGTCCTAGAAAGGTTGGAACATGCTAGAACTTTGGGCTACTCAGTATCACTTCTTGACCGAGCAGTCGAGAGAGCCTTACAGGTTATTCAAGGATGTGTAGACCATGTTGCAACAACTCCTCGTCACTTATTGTCAAATGAGGTAATGTCTCTACTAGAGCGCCAGGTACCCCAAACAGCTGGTGCGGTAAGAGGATTAGCAAGGTGGTCAGTTCAACAAAGACTTGAACATCAACTTGGAGATACAGTTACAAATCTAGTTTTGGATTTGGAGAGCCTGCTGGAAGATTATGATCGCTCAGTGACCATGTTAAGAAGAATCAGAAACGTTCTCGAACAACTAGAGAAGCTTGGAGCTCCTTCAGAGCAGGTACAAGCCTTGATGAGTAATACTCGAAGACCAGAATCTCTTCCAGTCCTAGCACGTGAAACACATGCGTTGATTCAAAAAGCACTGGACGATATACATCTGGAAGCAGATATGCGTGATGCAGGTTCTGCGGTCAAACTTGAAGCCACAACAAGTGCACTAGAGGAGTTGCTAACTCAATTGGATGCAAGCGGTTTCGTCAACGGCGAAGTACGCGGTTCTCTGTGGGATTTCAAGCGAGATGGAATACTTCCATTCGAAAGAGATTCAGTCCCTGCTGGAGATAGAGCGCCGGTTGATGAGATTGCATTGGAGAAGATGAAGGGGGAACTGATTGATGAAGAAGCAGCGGTTACTGTCAAGGTCAGTGAAATTACCGAAGAATGGGAAGAACTCTCAACACCTGTAGATGAAGAGACAGATGTTTTACCTGAGGATTCAGCATTATTATCACATGATGATCAAAGGGCTAACCTTGAGGAAGAATTAGCTCGATTAGACGCTAGATGGGCAAGACGAACCGATCCTGTTGAATTAGAAAATGTATCAGATTCGGCTCTTGATGAATTGGAACAATCACTTGATGGTGTAGACCTTTGAGGCGTTAGTATGAGTTCATTGTATCCTCTTTGGATAGAAAAATTGGTATTCCTTGGATTGATTTCTCTCGCTGTAGTTTCGGGTATTGCACTGAAATCTCATTTGGAAGGCCCTGCGCTAATGCTGTCATGGGTTTGTGGCCTACCATTGCTTGTCCTCGTACTTACAGAGGGTATTGGAAGAGTAGTCCAATCGGTATACTCGAAGTGATCAATCACGAGTTGAGAATGTAGATTCGATTAGTCCCCATACTCTTTGCCACGGTACGACAAACCTCAGCAAAGCCATTATTCCTA
>CAXGTB010000209.1:0-2625 GCA_964012565.1 uncultured euryarchaeote
ATCGATGGAATTCTAGCATCCTTCGAATCAATATTGATCGGCGTAGTGCTTGCACAATTGGTTTACAACTCTCTATCTTTCGACTCAAAAAATGGTATTGCAATCATAATAGTTCTCTTAGCAATGTCGATATTAACCGATTTACTACAAAGCGGAGAATTGTTCGTAGTTGTAGTTTCAATGTGTTTTCTTGGTTACCTGCCTCTTTTGGAAGGAAGAATTACCCCAAAAATTGGCAATGGGAAAGGCAGGTCAAATGCATTAGCGATTTCTACGATTATCGGCATTGTTTTGATTTTCGCAGTAACTTATGCCTCGGTTTCCACAGTTAACCGCATCGGGGATGGAGATGGTGCAATCGCAGTATCCCTCTGGCTAACTGTAGCGGTAACTGGAATTGGTTTGCTTGGAATGCTGTTACCATTGTTGGGCTTTGATGCTCACCCGCGTCCTGAAGCATGGGGGTGGAGATTCGGAATATCGCTCAGTGCGATATTAGTCAGTTTACAAACGGATTTAGCAGGCCATTTATTGATTGGAATAGCTTTAGCCCTAATCATCTCAATCAGTTCTCCATTGGTATTAGAAAAAACGCTGAAAAAACCGGCTTAATGTTTGGGAAGTCCCCCCAACTATTATGAATGGATAAAATTCCATTGCGGTTTGGAGAAGTATTTCTCCAAGGATGGGGATCCTGATGGGAAGAGCATTTAGAGACGGCGTAAGCCAAGAGAAGAAAGTAAGAATGAGAGTCAAAAGGCGCTCATGGAAACCGTTAGCAGATTTACAAGGACTTAGTGGAAGAACTAAGTCAATAGGCAACGAAATGGGGCCTCTTGTTGAAGTTCCAGCAATGGTTAGAATTGAGAATGAACAATGGATTTTTGAGCGCGTTAGCCAAGAGACATTGATGCATTTAACTCACAGATTGATCGTTCACGAGAGTGAAGGTCCTAGAACTCTAGGAGCAACCTTGGATCTGGAAACTGCAATGCAAGTTGCACAAGGAATGGCTAGAACTGATGGTTCTGTCGTTTTGATTGAACCTTTGAGGTAATCAGAACATATCCATGATCCATCCGACAACGCCCTCGTTCACGAGGTAGATGAATCCAGAAAGCCCGATACATGCGAGGTAGACTTGTCTTGGACTGATTTTCCAAGCATCTTCAGATTCCTCATCGAAGTATCGAATCAGACCTGCAGCCTGCTGAATACCGCCGCCGTCTTTCTTTGCCATGACATCGCCGAGAATAATCCCCTTTATGAACGCGACGCGCGGTCATTCTTCCTCTTCAGAAGATAAATCAACGAACGGGACATCACCTTCAATATGCAAAATTTGCCCGTGGGGACTAACGTCCTCAACTTCAATTTCAATCGATTCAGATTCGATTCTTGATAGTGCGCGTAGCACCGCAGGGGCGTTATCGTCAGCAAGTGCGTTTCTAGCGATTTCAATATCTTCGCTATCGCCCTTTTCCAGTAGAGTTTCCTCTATTAATTCGTTCAAATTTTCGCGCGCCCGTTCTAGGTGCGCTAACCAGGTTTCTCTATTCTCGTCAACATTACAAATCTTCGAGGAAAATTTTCCTTTACGTGAAAATTCCCACGGCTTGTGTGATAATGCAGCCACCAAGTCAAACATGATTCTCGCTCTTTCTGCCAAAGGCCCTTCTAGCGTGATGGTATTTGCATAACAACGAGTCAGTAGGCCAAATCCCCAATATGAATAGCTTTCAACAGTTAGAGAGATATCACCCGCTCGACATGAAAAACGCCATGTCTGCTCATCAAAACCGGGTTTCTTGTCCATCACAGGCGTGCTGATTCCCTGCATTACTTTGAGTAAAGTTCGGGCTACGTCGCCCAAATAAACAGTGGAGACATTTGCAGGATGGGCCTTGGGCCTCAAGTATCCTTCAAGATCACAACCATGTGTTGGACCCGCATCTCTAACTTGTGCATAAAGCGTTGAAGATAGCGCCTCCAACCTCTCTTGCATATTACGGTCACATCAGAACTTAGACTTAATTCTCCCCCTAAAAGAGAAGGGTTCATCATATGGGTGTGATATGCCCCCGTTAGGTGAAGACATGGCGGCTAAACCGAAGAAGGACCCACTCGCAGCATTAATGGCATTACCAGGCGTTGGTAAAGCGACAGCACAGAAACTCTTTGATGCAGGAATTAAGACTCCCGCAGGAGTCAACAAAGCAGGAGAAAAAGGAATTGCAAAAGCAGGAGTAAGCGCAGCAATTTCCAAAAAATTACTTGCAGCAGTTGTAAAGAAATCAGCAAAGAAGGCAACTTCTAAGGCAAAGTCAACCGCAAAGAATGCAGCATCGAAAACAAAAGCTGCAGCATCTAAAGCAAAATCCACTGCGAAGAAAGCATCTTCCAAGACCAAGGCTGCAGCGTCTAAAGCCGCAGCAGCAGGTCGCAAAGTCGCAGAAAAAACCGTTAGCAAAGCCGGAGAGCACAAAGTGAAGTCTGAAAAGTCCAAGGATGGCAGGAAAGGCAACACTCTCAAGGTACCTCGCACGGTAAAGGACATGGCTTGGTTCAAGAAAAGGTGAGTAATTCCACCGCTATATTGTAAGACCTTCACGGGTCAAGTACTCA
>CAXGTB010000210.1:0-2574 GCA_964012565.1 uncultured euryarchaeote
CAAGAACTGCATACATGGTATGGGGTAACAACAGCGGTGGATCTGCTGTTGGATACCTGAACATAACAGTGAACGACCAAATTCCAACTGTTTCCTATACTGCTACAATCCTCAAACTGATCAATAATACAGTTTCAAGCGACTTACCACATACTCCCTCAATAAGCGGACCGGGTGAGATCACCTCTTGGGAGTTGAATAATACCAACCTGCCATCTGGCCTAACCTTCGGTAGCACTAACGGAACAATTTACGGTATACCAACACAATTGTGGCCTGTAACATCATACCAAATCTGGGCTAACAATACTGGTGGGTCTACATCTTCAGTTGTGAGCATAACCGTCACCGATCAGGTTCCAGCAGTGCTATACAATCCACAAAATATTACTTTGATTAATAATACAATGTCTAGCGATCTACCACTAGTACCATCCATCACTGGCCCTGGTGTTTTCACATCATGGGAATTGAACGATACAACACTACCTGCCGGTATCACCTTTGGTACGAATAACGGTACATTCTATGGAACTCCAACCGAGTTGTGGACAAGAACTGCATACATGGTCTGGGCAAACAATACAGGAGGGGCAGCGATTGCTTACCTCAACATCACAGTAGTCGATGAAATACCGAGCCTCTCGTACTCGCCTGAGAATTTGACGCTGACTATCAACAATCAGAGCAGTGACTTGCCGCTGAACGCTACCCTAACTGGGTCAGGAGCGATTACCTCATGGGAGATTAGTCCGGCACTGCCGAGTGGTTTGACATTCGGGACTAGCAACGGAACGATTTGGGGTATTCCAACGGTCTTGCAGACAACGGCAGTGACCTACACGATTTGGGCCAACAATAGCGGTGGTTCAGTCAATGCATCGTTGAACATCACAGTGAATGACGAAGCTCCTGATATCTCTTACAATCCTGACTGGTTTGTATTGACAAGGTTCGTGGATATGTCGCCAACAGCAGTACCAACCAACGCAGGTGGTGATATACCTTCCACTATCATCAAATCATCAGGTGTGGGCACTCAAAGCATATCGATGGCTATTGATTCGAACGGCTACTTACACATATCTTACTACGACGAGACTTATAAAAATCTCATGTACGCAACGAATGAGGGCGGTTCTTGGTCAACAAAGATCGTTGATAGTAGGACAGATGTTGGTGTGCACTCGTCTATCGCTGTAGACTCTAACGACAATGTCCACATTGTTTACACAGTTACTTCGTTTGTAACGGGCTTCTTTAGTATGGGAGATATTCTCTCTTATGCAACCTGCTCTTCATCTTGTTCTAGTTCTACTTGGACAACTACCGATATAGCCCGAGGAAATACTGGCTATGGATATGACCACAAGCAATTCGATTTAGTCATTGATTCAGATGACAATTTGCACTTTGTTTTCATCAAGGATTATGATGATCTTATGTATGTGACCTGCTCTTCATCTTGTTCATCATCAACTTCTAACAACTATCATTCATCATGGAGTATTGAAACCATAGATGCTGGTGATTCATTTGCACCTTCGATTGCTCTTGATTCAAACGATAGGCTCCACATTTCGTATACGGGTGATAGTACGCAGAATCTCAAATACGCAACCTGTTCTTCTTCATGTTCAACCTCATCTTCATGGAATAAAATAACGGTAGATGCAGGTAATTATTCATCATCATCTAACTATCCAAAAATTTCGATGGGAGGTGCATCTATTGGTGTAGATTCCAATGGAGTTAAACACATTGCCTACATTGAGTTAACACGAACCACATCATCATCGAGCCAACGTGCTGTAAAGTATGCTAAGTGTTCCTCTTCCTGTACATCCGCTTCTTCTTGGACGAATGCTACGATTGACTCTAGCGGCTCGGGCTTTGTTAACCTCGATATTGATTCCAATGACGATATTCACATCTTCTATGTTGATAGTGCTTACAAATGGAATCACTCCAAGTGTTCTTCTTCCTGTCTGAGTAATTCCTCTTGGTCCAGCACACAATTGAATGCACCTGCTAACGGTATGCACAGAATGGTTATCGATTTACAAGGAAATGTGCATGTCGCAACCACACAGTATATTTCCACCAAACAACTCAGATATTACACAATCAGTTCTTCAGGCATCTTCCACAACTTTTCAATCAGTCCAGACTTGCCAAATGGAATGAAATTCAATGCTTTAACAGGCGAGATTTCAGGTAGGCCATCTGTACTAATGAATAACACAACCTTCACCATTACAGTAAGCAATTCGGGTGGCGTGAACACGACCACCATCACAATAGAAGTGATTGACCAAGTTCCAGTCATTGCATATTCACCACAGAACCTGACACTGACCAAGAATCAAAACAGTACTAATTTCCCATTGACTCCGACGAAAACCGGCTCGGGAACTATCGTATCTTGGGAGATTAACGGAACCTTGCCATCTGGTATTAGCTTTGGAAGCGGTAATGGTACGCTGTGGGGAGTACCAACCGAGTTGTGGACAAGAACTGCATACATGGTCTGGGCAAACAATACAGGAGGGGCAGCGATTGCTTACCTGAACA
>CAXGTB010000211.1:0-2555 GCA_964012565.1 uncultured euryarchaeote
GTGCTTTGGCTGATGTTCATTCAGCAATTTCAACAAATAGTCTCAGAGAATTAGCACAGTCGCAGTCTCTGAATAGTCCTCGTTTGGTTGAGCATATGCGAAATCATGACAAATTGATTTCATCTTCAGAAGGCATTCTTTCGCAGGTTGTTTCCTCAGGTAGCGCTTTGAGAGTTCACAGTATCGAATCACACGATGACCCTGTTATCCTCGACTGGGTCGATTTTATTTCCAATAAATATGAAGCACCTAGTGGATTAGATAATGTTCTAATTCTCCTACCTTGTTCTGCTAGAAAACCCTACTCTTCTTCAAGAAGCCACAAAGCGTTTAGGAGAGCGATTAATCATAGCTCTGCTCATGAAGTGATGGTTACTTCACCACTGGGTTTGGTACCTAGAGATCTGGAGGAAGTTTGGCCGGCAGGACATTATGACATTCCAGTTACTGGTGACTGGACTCAAGATGAAATCAATCGTGTGACAAGAATGTTAGATTCATTAGTTTCCAAAAACAAGTATAGAGTGATAATCAATCATTCTGGACTGGAGTATTCGTCTAGCATTGAAGTCATCGACACAAGACAAGATTCTTCAGCAACAAGTCACGAAGCACTTGACCGACTAAGTGAAGCGGTAGCATCACAAATGCAATCCAAGAAGAGGAGTGGTGAAAAAATCAACATCGATAATTTCCGCTCAGTTGCAAGATTTCACCATCTGAATGATAAATGGCTAGATGGAATCAAAGTTAGAGGTAGATTCCCTCGTTGGAAGATTCTCAAAGATGATGAACAAATTGCTATGTGGGCTCCAGAAAGAGGCAGTTTTTCACTTGCAAAAGCATGTGTTGGCTTACTCGAATCTTGTGATTCGCTCAAAAGAATCAGTCTGAAGGAAAATCTCAAGTGGAAGGGAGATGTAAACCTCGTAAATCTCGAATCATTCGATAATACGATCAGAAAAGGAGAGGACGTTTTAGTTATGCAAGGCTCGCAGTGCCTTGGTTTGGCCCGTGCTTCAGCCCCGGCATGGGAATGGCAGGGAACTCCTGGTCGCCTTGCCAAAATGCATCAAAGGCTGTAAATTCAATTCAATTGCCATGCGTAGTGGTTAAGAATGGGTGATAGGTCGGCGATTTGCTCGGAGACTTGATTATGGCACGTATGTACGCTAAGAGGAAGGGTAAATCCGGATCTACAAAGCCACACAATGAATCACTTCCAGAGTGGGCTAATACAGATTCTAAAGAAGTTACAGAATTGATCGTAAAATTAGGTAAGGAAGGACATTCCTCCTCATCTATTGGAATAATTTTGCGTGATCAGCATGCAGTTCCTGACGTCCGTTCAGTTTTAGGAAAGAGAATTTCCGCAGTATTGTCCGAAAATGACATTGGAGGGTCTTATCCTGAAGACATGATGAATCTAATGCGTAAGGCTGTAGGAATCATCGATCACTTAGGTTCTGGAAACCACAAGGACGTTCACAACAAGAGAGCCCTTGAGCTCACAGAAGCAAAGATTCGCAGACTTGCAAAGTATTACATCAGCGAAGGTCGCATTTCCTCTGAATGGAAATACAAGCGTGACCAGCTTCGTCTGATGGTTGAGTGATTAATCCTCAACTTGATAACCGCTAACTGTCTCAAACAGTTTGGTGCCCAAATGAACAATTTGTTGCAAAATTCAATTTTCACCTCTTTAGAAGGTGACTTGAATGAGGTTGCAAAGATAATTTCAGGCGCAAAGGTTGTGCAATTAATGGCTCCAGCCGACCTTGAAGGAGTTCTCGCACTCGCACAATTGGAATCTGCTCTTTTGGATAATTCAAAACACTACAGAAGAAGAGTATTGCCTCCAAGGAGAAATGTAAGTCGAGATCATGTGGATGAATTGCCCCAAGTTGAAGGTTTGATTGTACACATAGATCCAACTCACGATTCTCAGAGTAAGTTTGAGTTTAGTGAAAACTATATTCATATTGTTCCACGCGAGGTTACTGTGACTTTCTCTGGTTCAGCAAAGGATCACAATGGTGTTGCTGAATGCGTCTCAATATGTGCCGCAATTGCTGCAATTATTTCTCCTGATGGAACTAGAGTTCGGAAACAACGCCCAATGGCCTATTGTGGTAGTTGGCTAAGAGGCGGCATAGATTCAGATTACGATCCTGTAATGTCACTTTTACGAGATCATTTAGACAAGGAGGGTTCAATCGATATAATCCCTCTTCCAGAGGTGGCAAATCCTGAGGTGGGGATGATACCTGGCTTATCAAAAATGATGTTGAATCGGTTGGCGAGGAGTTGGGCCAAGATGGATGTGAACGAGCGAAGTTCTGCGATTAGTGAATTAGTTCTACCTACGCTAAGAATTGAAGGCATCTCAACCATGCGACTCGAGGAGTTAATTTGGCATCGTGCTATTGTATCGGGAATTGATGTAGACATAGCAAGTCAATTGTTCCTGGCAAGAAAAATCTGGCCAAGTGATGCGGATGAGGCCAAGATACACGCCAGTAGTAAATTAGATGGCCTAATTGTTGATGGACACC
>CAXGTB010000212.1:0-2553 GCA_964012565.1 uncultured euryarchaeote
CCTTTGTCAGCACGCTTTACCATGTTCTCATAGGAATCCTCTGGATAATTATCTGCATCGTTAGAATTGATTCCAACAAATCCCATTCCAAGTTCTTCTGCTAGTGCTGCTGCCTTGTTCATTCGGTTGATATTTCCAACAACATATGGACAATGATTGCATTCGAAAACAACTACTGCGCCAACATCAGTCATTACATCTTCAAGAGAAGTTTCTCCTCCCCCATTTGCATTTGGTAAAGTGAATCCACTTACTTCGTCACCAGGTTCGTATCCCATGGACTGTCGTGTGGAGTTCTATCATATCAGATTGTGGCTATTGCCATCTCACATTCTTCTCTTCGCTTTCGAGCAACCGTGTGCTCTGGCTCAATTGCTAAAACGCCGCTCCATGCAGCCAATGCTTCACTAAATCTCTCAGCCTTGTGGTGAATTGCTGCAATGCGTAGGCGGGCACCTAGGTGGCTACCGTCACAGCGTACTGCTGCTTCAAAGTCATTGAGTGCTGATTCCTCTTGAGCCCAGTCCAAGTATAGTAAGCCACGCTGATGCCAGGCTTCGGTATGGTCTGGTGCTAAGCGAAGAGCTTCATTTAGTGGCGCCTCGGCCTTCTCCGGCCTATCCATGGCCATGAAGCAAGATGCAAGTTGAGTCAGTGCGTGATGATGATGCGGTGCCTCTTCGACTATCTGCTCCAGATCATTCTTCGCGTGCTCCCAATTGGATAACATCATGTTTGCTTCAGCTCTACGTAGTTTAGCCAAGGACAGTCCTGGTGCTAATTCAAGCAATATGTTCGCATCATCGAGCGCCCCTTGAGCATTTTCTGTTGCCATGTGTATGCTTGTACGATTCAATCGTGCACGCACGTGCGTAGGGTCTGTTTCAATCGCTTCGTTGAAGTATGTAAGTGCCGTTTTTAGATGCCCTTGGTTTGCTGCAATGTTTCCTCGCACATAGGATACAATTGCACCCTCTCCACGAATTGATGCTGCATCAATATGCTGAGTTGCGCCCTCCAAGTCGCCCATATCTAGGCATAATAGAGCAGACTCTGCTGCTGCACTTGGATCCTCATCGGGAAGAAGTCGGCGGGCCCGAGTTAGTGTCTCGCTGGCCTCGCTATTCTTGCCAAGTAATCTCTGAACACGAGCAAGTCCGAGCCATGCAATGCCGGATTCTCTATCCATTTCCAATGCTGCTTCGAACGATGCAGCTGCATCAACAAGTAGTGATTGGTCGGTATCTCCAGTACCATCTCTGAGACGGTCTGCGCTTGCTAAGTGCATTCTTCCCTCAATGACGTGTAAATCGGGATGAGTCACTCCATCGGGTGTTGAGTTTAGAATATCCCAGGCTTCTGTATGCCTGCCTTGTAGTAATCTGCGGCTAGCTATTGCCGCTCTCAAGTGGCCGTCTTTCGAGTGTTTTGCTAGGCTCTTCTCTAGGGCTTCATCAGACTTGACTTGCTCGCCGCTAGCCTCGAGTAGATCTGACTTTAGCATAATCAACTCTGTGTCGCCAGCATCAAGAGCAACTGCGTGAATTGCTGCCTTAAGGGCTTCAGAAGAGCGGCCGTGACTTTCCGCCAATACCTTTGCACGAATCGCCCAAGCCATTCCGTTTTGACGGTCTAATTCTAAGCATCTGTCCACGCTTTCAAGGGCCTTGCCTTTCTCATCGAGCGCATACAAGATTTCTCCTCTTGCACACCAATCGTCAGAGCGAGATGGGTCCTCTTCAAGAGCACTTTCAATGGCCTCCAATGCTTCTGAACGGGCTCCAGCACGTTGGCGAAGGCCGGAAAGTAATGAGCGGTCTGCAGGTGTATCGAGGCCAAGTGCCTCAAGACGCATGATATCCTTGTGGGCATCTTCATCGCCCATTGTTGCAAGCAGATGGGCATGTGCTCGCAATAGTTCTGGATTATCTGGATTCAACGCTAATCTCTCATCTAGCCAACGTCGACGCCCATGAACGTCTCCGGAGAGTATAGCTGTGTGTTCAAGAATTCTCAGAGTAGTATCGTCGCCAGGAACAGATGCATGTGATTGTAATAACAGTTCACGAGCACGTCCTAATCTACCGCTTTCTAAGGCGACTAAAGCAATACGTCTTGCATTCGGTGCGGTCAAATATTCCATGTCATCAACCGCTTCAAGCAAAGATACCGCTAGTCTTGCAGGACCTGGTGCGAGTAGAGGTGTTGTTTCATGATCAGCATCTAAGGCAATTCCAGCAACTAGTGTCTCCAGTGCTTGAATTGCTTCGCCTTTGCCTTGTAGTGCTTCGAATGCAAGAATTGTTCCATCCAATTCTGGGTGTGCTGCACGCACACCATCTAAGCCAGCAACAAGGCGCTGAATGCGTTCATCTAGTCCATCCATTCTTTTGCCCATCATAGCAGAAGAGGACGCCTGCGCTTCCTGCAGGAGGATCATGCCATCGCCCAGTCCGTCCAGCGTTTCATGAGTCTTTGTGAGCCACCAGCCCAAGCCTCCTCCTGCTGCAAACAAACCGAGTCCCATCGAGACGGTGATCGGGTCCATCAAAG
>CAXGTB010000213.1:0-2540 GCA_964012565.1 uncultured euryarchaeote
CTGAATCGGATGTTTCGGCTACTTCCTCTTCGGTCACATTAGGTCCTCCTACACAGTCCATTTTAGGCGTTTGGCAAACGCCATAGGTTTCAAAATCAACCAATCAATACCGCTCATTGCTGGTATTGGTGGCCGTAATAAGCCCACTGCTCCATAGTCCATCCTGCTGGAAGACCTCCAGGAGGTAGCGGTGGTGCTCCTGCTGGAACTTGAGCAGCAACTGGCGCAGGTGCTGCGACTGGTTGTTGGAATATTTCTTGTGCTCCTCCATACATAGAGTTCGCAACTGCATCGTTAGCTGGAAGTTGGTTAGCCCAGTCAACCATCTGTTCTTGAGAGCCGCCCTTTCCTCCACGCATGAACATCAATCCTGCTAGTAGAGCAGCGATAATCACTCCAACTACAATCAATACTACAGTTAGATCCAATCCAGAATCGCTGGATGCATCATCTGCACTACCTGCAGTATTGTCGATACAAGTTGTGTAATCACATGCTTCTTTTCTGTCAGCTTTCAAATCATCTAATTCCATAACAGCTTCATCGTAAGCAGGAGTTCCTTCTTCCATGCCTTCAATTTCAGACTTCTTGGTACTGATTGCTTCATCGAGTTCTGCTACAAGTTCCTTGACTTCTTCTTCAGTCATTGTCTCTGGCCCAGGAGGCATTTCATTGGATTCCCATTTTTGAGTAGTTCCTTTGTACTCGAATTTATCACCGTTTGATGCTAATGCCGTGACCTTTGAAACAGTAATGTAATCCTTGTTTCGCATTCCATTATCATCTACCTGTCCCTTTGTTGGGTCAAAGGTCCAACCAAGACTCTTGGAGGTGATATCGTGTTCGTGTACTTCATTGATTATACAAATTCCAGTTAATGAGTTACATAACTGCCATGTGCTTGACAGAGATGTGATTGTTACATCATCCTTGTTTAGGAACATTGTAACTTCTGGAACTTCTCCAATGTAGATGTTTGAAACGCTGAGAGTTACATCAGCATCTGGTCCCTCTCCAACTAATAGAGGCATGCTGTCATAAACATCTACTTCAAGGATGTAGAGGTTTGAGTCATATCGGTCCTCAGTTTGAATTGTTACTGTCTGCATTCCTGCAGTGTCCCATATGAGTGTTAGTGTGTTGTCAAGGAAGTTGACACGTGCAGCCCCTGGTGTAGGGTTAGTTGCTGTTACAGTTACTTCGTTGACATTACCATCGACATCTGTTAGGATCTCATTTAGGAATATGACCTTCTGAGTTCCAACCTTCAGGCGCAGGCCCTCAAATTCAGACAAATCAAGACGTGGAGCGTCATTGACTGGAGTGATTGCTATTGTGATAATCTGGTCAGAGTATTGTTCTCCGTCACTTGCACGAACTGTGATAGTTGTCTCGCCGTTGATATCCTCATCGCTTGTAGCATAATTTAGGGTAAATCCATTTAGCGAGATATCCAACAAATCTGGGTTGGTGTTATCGACAATTGCCAACATTAGATCTTGAGTAGATGCGAGGTTTCCGCTGTCATCCGTATCTGAAAGATAAGGGAGCAAGTAAAGAGAAGCAGAGGACGCTTCGTCTACGTATTGCTTCTGAACACCAGCCCATCGAGGTTGGCCGTTTTCAATGACATTGAATAGCAAGGTTCCGAAGGCAGTATCGGTTCCGTCGTTGACAGAAACTTCGATTCCAGAAGCAGTTGGTTGACCGTTAACGAAGCGAATGTTCTCGAAGTAAACTTCGATTTCTTCAGTCGCAGGGTGCCATGCTACAAAGTTCGGGCTTGTGCTTGTAATTACCAATTCATCTAGAGCAGTTTCAGCATCATTGATGTTGCTGATAACTGATACCTTGGTCGAGGTTTGGACTTTCACTGTTGGTACAGGATCAGAAGTAATTACAGGCATTGCATTCTTCAGAGTAAATCCGTTAGTTGTGATTTGCCAATCGCTAGTCTGCATTCTTGAATCGATTGAGCGAAGACGGATGTCGTAGTCTCCTGCTCCCATGTTCATGCTCGGCTTGACTAGGTATTGGCGATGTTCATTGGAAGTTCCTTCCTGGAATACTTGGTCGCCTCCAACAATCATGTCTCCACCTACCCACTGGTCCATACCTGTAGGTGATACTTCAACATCGAAAGTGAAGAATGATGTATTTGTATCAACAGCATCATTGAAAGTAGTTTTTGCTTCGATCAAGAAGTTATCTCCTCTCTCGATTTGATTGCTTCCAATCACCTGCGCCTTTCGAGCGACAGGTACAAGATCGTGTGGTACGATTTCAGTACCCTCGTTGTTTGAGCTAGACTTGTCTGCTACTAGATTGGATATTTCTACTCCGAATGTAGTTTGATAAGCAGAACTTGGCAGAGATGTAGTATCAATTTGTCCACTGAATGATTGAGTTGCACCATTAGTCGCAAAGTTGCTTAGACTTTGTGTGGAACCAACGTATGTCTTTGCATTGTTTACCTTGTAATAGAATCTAACATCTCCCCCGTCTGTGTACGCATCAACGCCATTATTGATGACAGATGC
>CAXGTB010000214.1:0-2536 GCA_964012565.1 uncultured euryarchaeote
AATATGATAAAATTGCTAGTTCCAATGGCATCACCAGTAAGTCTTGACATTCCTTCATCCGAAAGATAACCTACGACATAATCCCCTTCATCAGGAGGAAAAATCGAACCTTCAGGCGCCATCAAGACATGCAAAGGATGGTAGCCAATTCCAACAACTGTGAAATTGGCACTATTATTTCCAGCACCAATTGCAACTTCACTACCAATCTCAATTCCAAGCACATCTGCTACGTGTGCATCGATTACGATTTCATCATTAGCGACTGCTACTCTTCCATCTGAATGGCCTTCAGGCATCCAAACCCTATCGCTATTGGCATCGGAAGGAATTCCATGCCAAAGTGAATTAATTATCTCTTGACCCTCGCCGTCCCCATAAAACATTGCACCTGGTATGATTGTTCTACCTTCACAAGAATCTAGAGTCATTTCAGATGATTGTCTAAGAGAATCTTCTAAGGAATTACAGAATGATTGAACTTGCCCCGGGGACCAAGATGAAGTTCTATTATCAATCCAGATGTCTGCTAGGTTAGCACCATCTTCATCATCTGCTTGCATCGAGTCATACATGCCATCAAGATTATGCGAATAACCTCCGAAAGTAAGGCCAGCAAAAACTCCAACGGTGACCATAAACACTACTGCTAAGAGACGTAATTTCGTCCTCCAAAGACTCCGAAATAACCGTTTATTCAGTAGTGCAGACATGAGAACCCCTCACTCATTTTGGGATGGTTTCGTTAGTTCGTCAGAAACTATCTTTCCACTATCTATTCTGATCACACGAGTTGCATACTTTACCAATCCCTCATCATGTGTAACGAAGACTGAAGTGATATTCTCTTCTTCGCAAGCCTTAACCAGAGCGGTCATTACTTTCTGTGAGGTTTCGGTATCCAAATTCCCAGTTAATTCATCACCGAGTAGTAAATTTGGTCTCTTTGCAATGCTTCTTGCAATCGCTACACGCTGTTGTTGGCCACCACTAATCTCTCCAGGGAATCGGTTTACTTCAGCTTCCAAGCCAACTAACTTCAACAGTTCAAGCGCTCTTGCTTCATCTTTCTTACCTGCAATTTCTTGAATCAACAAGATGTTTTCTAAGACTGTCAAATCCTGGAGTAGATTGAAGAATTGAAAAACATAGCCAATATTCTCTCTCCTGAAAGATGTCATTTTCTCAGAATGATTTCTTGGAACTTCTTCTCCCTTAAACGAATAGTTCCCCCCGGTTGGGCTATCCAACGATGAGATGCAATTTAGAAGAGTCGTTTTTCCTGAACCTGAGGGACCGAGAAGAATTACTCTCTCGCCTTCTTCGATATCTATTGTAACTCCATCTAGGGCTTTAACAACACCAGCAGGTGTTTCATAATGACGCTCTAGGTTTTTCATTTGTAATAATTTGTTCATTTTTTCACCTTCTCATTTCAAAGAGTCGTCGAAACATCTCAAAGAATTTGTCAACCACTTGTTCTCTATCCAAGCGCTCTTCTTGCAGTTCTTGAATCAGCCACACCTCATATTCGGTGTTCATACGAATGAGCACATTTAGAGGAACATCATTACGTATTGCTCCAATCTGCACCCCATGTTCGAGAATGGACATAAGGTCACCATACTCACTCAATCCTTCACATAAGGAGTTCAACTTACGGAAAATGGAGTGATCGGTCCCCAGTGAAACCAATTGACGCATCAGGGACATTAACAGCGGATGCTGAAGAACATCATTCCATTGCTTTGATGAAATCTTCTTAATTGAATTCCAATATGCTTGCTCGTCATCTTCAAGTGAGAATGAAGCGTAATCGAAACCAACTGTTGCATTTGCAAACGCATCCAGAAAACACGTGATGAACAGGTCCTCTTTATTTTCGAAGTAGTAGTACATCGAGCCTTTCGATATTCCAATTTTTTGAATGATTTGGTTGTATGAAGCGCCTTCATAGCCGTGTGTAGCGAAATCTTGCTTTGAAACATCGAGAATCCTATCCTTGAGAGAGGAATCAATCGATTCATAGCGTGCTAGAGGCATTCGACCGATTGGTCCGACCGGCCGGTCTAATATAATATCTTTCACTTTATCTCGATCAATTTTCAGCAAAATTTCATTCTGAAATATGCGTTGCTGACATAAATCATGGTGCCGGGAGCGGGGCTTGAACCCGCGACCTTCGGATGTCTCAGACATGTGAAGGGGCTTTGGTACGTCACAAAAAGTTCGTTAGAACTGCCCTATGAGTCCGACGCGCCACCAACTACGCCACCCCGGCAAGCAGTCCGCCCACCGTACACCCCTCTTTGAATAATGCGGCCTAATCAACAAATTATCTAAACAAAAATCACATGTTTACAACCACAGGCTTCATTCACTGGCAGCCTTCCGGACATTTGATGGTCGACATCAACACTGCTATGCCTGCCGCTGCTGCGGAAAGGAGAAACCGTGGCACTGGAGACAAGGAGCGTAAGAAAAATCGCTCGGGTGCAGACATGGGGATAGAGGCATTCGACCCTGTGAAGCACGT
>CAXGTB010000215.1:0-2529 GCA_964012565.1 uncultured euryarchaeote
TCACTTGGTGTTGCATCTAAGCCACTACTCACGACCTCGATATCGACCTCTTCCCACTCTTCCATAATATCACCTCCAGAGGTGGAGCATATTGAACCTTTCAGGTTTCGATTTTTCTCTGGACTTTGGCAAAAAACCGTTTTGCAAATCTCCCAGAACCATCTGAATCGCTAACTTGATTCATTCTAATGTCTGGCGGATAGCATATTGAATAAGTCCGTTCAATGTTTCTTCTATCCAATAGAACAATCAGTGCTCGGTCACCCATCGCTCTGATTGGTCTTCCCATCGCTTGCAAGATTGTATTGATTGCTGGTTGTGAATTGGCATATCTCCAAAAGTTTCCTTGTCCAAATTTATCTTTAATGTAGTTGGCATACGCTTTTTGGAAAACTGATGGTGGTGCGTTTTGGATTCCAACGCAAATTACAGTGTCAAGAATCCCACCTGCATAATCAACTCCTTCGGACAATCTTCCGTTGAAAACCCCAGCAATTACGATTTTTCTACCCCTTTTAGGTGCCTCTTCCAATTCAATAAGCAATGAATTGATATCTTGTTTACTCCATGTTTTTGATTCAACTAACTTTTTTGTTCCGGGAAGGTACATGGTGCCATCAAAGATTTGCTCTAATGCACTATATGATGGTACAAACACGGCGACATTGCCTGGTGTGTTTTGAACAACCGAACTAATATGGTCTCGAATTCGTGCAGTATTTTCTTCACTTCTTTCTCGGTATAGAGTTGTGACATCGGTTGCTACCACGATTGGTCTTCTTTCTTTTGCGAAAGGGGATTCTAAGATTAGTTGGCCTCTCGTTTTGTTGGTAATTCCAAGTAAATCGGCAAACATACTAGGAGGATTTAGAGTTCCAGACATTAGGATTGAGCCTGATACCTGTTCAAAAATTGGTCCTGCTACAAGGCCTGCGTCAAGAAGATGAGTAATTATTCTACCATCTCTACCCTGTCCATCAAACACCAAACAAAGTGCAGTGCCGTTTCCAAATCGATCGAGGACATCGATTTGTTGTGCTAACAAGTGGGCAGATGGTTCATTGTCTCCATCTTCATCAACATCGACTTCATTGGTTTCTAATAGTTCTTTGAAAACCTTCAATCTGATATTCTTCTTTGGAACTAGTGATACATTATCGCTACCAGTAAGAGTTGATTGACTTACATGTGCAGAGACTTTGTCAAACGCTTCGTCTAGCCAATTCAAAACCTCAATCGCCTGGATTTCCATCTCGTCATCTCTGGATAACTCTCCCACTAATCGTTTGAATTCTCTTGTCAATACTTGTCTGAATTCTTTACAAACCTCTAAGCTCCACTTTTTCAATTCCAATGAATCTCCCATTGAGTCATTTACCATTGATGCCCGCTGGAGATTCCCATAATGTTCCTCAACCTCACTTATGGCATTACGCACCATAGTTGGAGTCAGTCGACTTTGCATTCCTTTTCTTACACGGTCTGGCAAATTATGTGCTTCATCAACAATTACAACAAGGTCGTCGAGTCTCAATCCCATTGCTTTCAATGAGGCATTTCTAACACCCTCGATGAAAAGATGGTTGTAATCACAAACGATTACTTGTGCCTCTTTTGCTGCATTCCTTGCAGCTTTCCATGGACAAGTTTGTGTTTTTTGACCATTTTCGACATGAGTTTTACTCATCTCGACCAACTGATCAACGTGAAGAGGATCTGAAAGTATACGCCTTTCGAATGCAGGCGCAGATGTTAGCCAGGGTTTACATTGACGATTTTTCCTGTGGTTTGCACAAAGTAATGAGAAACTTGCTCCCCTATTTCCAGCAAAAGGTTCCACGCACATGCCGGATTGTCCAATCATATCAACAAGAGATATCTTTTCGTGGTCGCTAATTTCGTTTATGCGCCTAACGGTATCAACAACGATCTTGTGTTGACTTTGTCTTGGAGTTAGGAACATTACCGTCTTTCTTTGTGGTCCAGAGTTGGCAAATTCAAGTGCAGCAGCCAGAGCAGCAGCAGTCTTTCCAATTCCAGTTGGAGCACTTGCTAGATTTGCTCCGCCCTTTTGCAAGGTTTCCAAACACGAAGCAATCATTTCGATTTGACCTTCTCTCGGTTTAGGATGTGCTAACCAAGACAGACCTGTTTGCTCACCCATGTAGACATGATTTCGTCGAAGGTATTTGATGTTGAGCATTTAGAATTGCGGTTGCACTAGTTTAGTAATTTGCACCCAGATGTGGGGTCTGGGTGCGTGTGGAACTAACCCTGCTCAACAAGCAGGATTGGAATCGGAGTCCCCTCGGAAATCCTCCGAGGGGACGTGTGTTGGGTTGCCAGTTTGTGCTAATTTTGCGCGTAGTCGCAGTGCAACGAAACAAATGCTATCTGGCAAATTAGCATTAGTTCGGAAGGTGGGAGGCGTATTGTTTCCAAGTTCGTCCTCCCATCGCATTTTCCCATCCCCTCCATTATGTGGCTCTCACCCTGTTTTCACTCAGTGAACTCCTTGCGTCCTACAGT
>CAXGTB010000216.1:0-2515 GCA_964012565.1 uncultured euryarchaeote
ATCCAAGATTATCTGATGATTCAATAGAAGAGAAGTTCAATCGACTTGTAAGCGACCTTAATACAAGGTCCTCCAACTCATTGACTCGCAAGGTATTGAATGATTTCCCAGGCAGGAATTGGTCATCAGTTCATACTAGTGTAATAGATAGCAGGCACCTTTCACAGCGCGGCGGGGAAGCCTCTCTATTGTTCGCACTTTCAGGAAACGACAAACCTATCGTAATCGATTGGAGGTGGAAGTACGTCCAATCTCTTGAGCGCCTTACTAATGATAATAGATGCAGGTTGATAATGGCAGAATCAATAGATTTAGATCTCCCATTCAAGTTAACTTCCACTGGTGTTAATGGGAAATTCAATCTCGAAATGGCGGGCAGGTTACAACTTCCAATTTCAATTTCTTTAGATGCAAGGATGCCCAAGGGTTGGAATCCGCCTCACTCGCCGAATGAAATTGTTAGAGGTAATTCTACATCGGTTCGTAGCGCGGAGAACAGGGATGAAGCAATATGGTTAGCCAGTCAATTAAGAGATGGTGATGAAGCGTGGGCAGACCGGCATGAAAGCAGTTATCCTTTGGCTTCATGGATTGCGACCCCCAAAAATAGTCAGGTTGCAAGGTGGAGACGAATTGGAGATTTACTCGACCCAGTTTGGGCAGGTTTAGCGGATATGAGTAGTTTTGATGATGAAGATTTAGCAGAACTTGCATTACATGATGATAGTGTGCTAGAGATTTTGGTCGATAGAATTCGTACTCAACCCTTGAATTTCTTGTCAAGAGAAATTACCCATCCAGCTGTAGCAACAGGAATCTTGTTGAGTAGAGAGTGGATTAGCGATGAACCTGATTTGACTGATTTGTGGCTATCACAACCGTTGAGGGCTAGTGAAGTTCTGAGGAAGAATTGGAATCAACCAGAGATTGGAAGATTGGTAGAGGCATGCCCACAACACAAATTATTTTTTGAAAATCAGAATTTAGAGAGGGAGCAAATGTTAGCAATAATGGAAGATGTTCATTATTCGATTTGGAGAAACGAATCACTTGCATGGCTATCTGTTTGCTTATCATCAACGATGGGTAGATCAGCATTGTCTCTATTGAAACTACCATGGCCTGTCATTCTTTGTGATCAAGATGTTTCATCTGAGGATTTGGTCCTGATACATCACATTCCAGACGGTGTTGGAAAGGATTCTCTACTCGATGCATTAGAAGGGATATCTGCTGTAGAAAAGGGGGTTAGTCCGCCTTGTGGGCGCACGCATCCTTACGCAGGATGGTTATTTCAGAATAAAATTCCATTGATGACATTAGAAACAAAATGGGACTTAGACATACACATCGAATTACACCGACGCTTTCAACAATGATGAGAATTGAGAACTCTTTGACCGCACATGCAACATCGCACGGAGAGCGTCCGCTCAGTGAACTGTGATACCAATGTATGCGGTCATGCGCCATCGACGAAGACCAGGGTGACTTTCGGGAATGACCTCTGATGCAAACCGATGGACTATGTGGTCGGTAATGGGTCCTCGCTGGACGAGAGAGTGAGAGTGAGACAACCAACCGGCTGCACAGACGCCCTGACCCTGGGTCAAGCTCCCGAGGAGACGATGACAGGGGCTGTTACGGGTCGGGGCACACACTTTTCTTGCGATTCATTGAATAGCCATCCAAAATTAGTCACTGATATGGCGAAGTTGGAACGCTGCTTGGTTGGCGGCACTTTCGACAGATTTCATCAGGGTCACAAATCTCTGCTTAATACAGCATTAGAAGTCGCAGAATTTGTTGAAGTTTGGATCACTAATGATGAAATGTCTGCGGCTAAATCTCCAGTCTTACAATCATTCGAGGATAGAAGGGAAGCGATTATTGCATGGGCAGATGAAAGAATCACTACTCATGAATTGGAGGATAGTTTAGGACCCGCTCCTAATCGCAAAGATTGCGATAGCATAATTTGTACTCCAGAGACATTGGGGAATTGCCAAACAATAAACGAAATTAGATTGAAAAATGGCTTAATCCCTCTAGAGATAATCGAAGTTCAACATAGTCTTGATGAGGCAGGTGGAATAATCTCCAGTTCGAGGATTAGAGCAGGTTTGATAGATTGCGAAGGTAAGTTATGGGTTGATGATGAACAGAAAAAGCAAACTTATCATTTCCACAGGGGGTTGGATGAAGAGTTGAAAAAACCAAATGGAGATTTATTTACAGGGCCTGAAGATTCTCCAGAGGTAGCAATGACCTCAGCTATGGAGAATTTGGCACCCGGGAGTATTATCGCTGTTGGTGACGTTTGCGCAGCAACATTACTTGACATGGATGTAGTTGCAGATATTGCAGTAGTCGATGGTATGACAAAAAGGGTCGAACTAGAACAAAAAGTGGATCTGTCTAGATTCGATGTTATTCTAAACGCCAACAACCCACCAGGTCAAATTACACCATCGCTCTTCCAAGCGGTATCCAATGCTTTGCATAATGATCAAAC
>CAXGTB010000217.1:0-2502 GCA_964012565.1 uncultured euryarchaeote
TTCAATAACTCTGAACCTTGGTTCTAGGATATCACTAGCGAGTAATGTTTTCAAATCATCAGAAAAGAGGGGCTGTTGCTCACTGATTGTAATCTTGGTAATAGCTTTGCTAAGAGTATTAACAAAACTTTCATAATCACTAGTTTCTGAATCTCGAAGAATCGAATCTATCCTGTCTTTTATCCAAGTAGGTAATTTTCTTAGATCCAATTTTGAAAATACTATCTTTGGTAAACTTTGAATCGGGGACGCCATTACAACATTGTAACCATTATCTTCGAGTATTCGACTAACGAATGCCTGTAATAGTGGATTCCCCTTCACAATGTAAACAATGTTAGTATCTCCGTTTATTCGGTTGACATGGTTCCTGTAAGTTATGAAATCCAGTCTAGATTTGTGCGTTTCAATGTCCCTTTTTCTTATCAATCCCATCACCGGAGCAGAGGGTTCAAATGGCCTATCGAATAATCCATGACACCATTGTACACCAACTATTGACGATGGATCTCTTCCGTCAAGAGCATATTTATCATTTAATTTCTGAGAGAGTTCCAACGATTTTTCTAAAGACTCAGTCCAATGTGGGAAGGCTTTACCCCATGTCATTCTGAGATTATTGTGAAGTTCACCGTGTCTTGTCAAGGAGCGTTGACAATCATTCCAAAGATCACTAGGTGATTCAGAGTACTCTAATTTGTGTTCTGGAAATAATGTTCTAACATCTCCTTCGGCCCTCCTCCATGACCCCAGTGACCAACCTGGTAGGTTAGAAGGTGAGTATGGATTATCTGAGAAATAGATGTGATGCCATGCATGTTCTCTAAAAATTAGTAGTTCGTCAAGATACTTATCAGCAGATTTTGTACCGATAGCGGCTGCTTCCCTAGCAACTTTCATCGGTGATAAGAACCCGTAATGAAAAGCTGATGATAGTCTTGAAACTCCGTTTGGGTCTGCTGCGTTATTTCTTCTTCTAGAATAGCCACTAAGGCCGTTATCGAGGAATTCCTGCCATTTGCTTATTGCGGAAATTTCACCCCCTCTCTCTTTCCAAACAGGTATCACGGTTGGGTCGATATTACATTGTTTTAACAATTCAAATCTCGCTTTCATATCAGCAACCTCTGTTTCAATGTCAACAGGAACAAAAGGCAAATCTCCCGTATATTTACTGGGTGTGAGTTCGACATTTGGCCATGATCTTTGTATCCGCTCTTTCCTTAGTTTCTTTGTTGCACTTCGAAATTTGAAAGGCCTATCTACAGACTTCCCGTATAATGGCATAGGAATGACACAATGACAGTCAACTTCTATTACGGGACATCGGGCAATTTGGGCCACATTTCTGACCCACTCATCCCACGGTGGGATCGGGAAAAGGTCGGTGATGATTAGTGATGCTAATGTTGCAAAATTCTTCATCACACTTTGACGATGTCCATCTCTAGCCACGTGTAAAACATGTCTTATGCCGTTTTTTTCACACAACCTTGACACATCGACTGCTCCATCAAGCAATGAGTTGTGATGTCTTAGTGATGCCCATGGGTATCTTTCGTCTATTCCGTGATATATCAGAAGCGGCAGATCATTTTGATGGGCTATTATCCTAGCAACATCTATTGCAGGATTTTCGTGAAATCTATGTGTTGATTTCAACCAAACAATCACAGGTCCCGAGTTTTGAATATAATTTCTCTCTCCTACTACTCGGATTCTTTCACTCAAGTGATTTGGTAGTGATTCGAGCATGAAATTCGCTGAATAAGTTACGATATATACAAGTGTATTAGGCTGTAATCTGAAAACAATTTCAATCAGATAGGACCAAGATGCACACCCAATGCAATAACTATGCAAGATGCTACTACAATTAGCACATTGTCATCAATTGGGCCAAACTCGTAACGTTCAACGAAAGATGCAACAGCTCCTGAAATAGCGCCCCACAATGGAATTGAAGGGTCAGCATTCTTTCCGATTATGAATCCTAGTGGAATACAAAGAATTGCCATTCCAAGATTACCCCATGCACTCTTGGTTCGCTTTGCAAACAACTTGTTGCGAATAATTCCGGTTACTCCGTCGCCGTATGCCATGAATAGGGCAGGCAGAATCGCTAACCAGGCATCGTCTAAATAATGCCATAGAGCGAATACAGATATCCCTAGCATGAATGCGAATGTTGCATCATTCATGTTTTGCTCAGTTTGCATCCACCACAGACGTTTGTCCATTATGTGAGTTGCAGCTAGACCAATCGAACCTAGGACTCCACCTAGAAGTGGATAAATTGGATCTGTGAATACAATTGGGCACATGATTAGAGGTATACCACCTGCAACCATATGTGCTACCTTTCTATTGTAGTAGACTGCAACCATGTTTTCGCAGCCTTTTGACATGAGATAAGCATGGAAAGGCTTGATGGCCATAACTGTAAGGAACGCAAAAGCACCCAAACCGAGAAACCACATCAGTTGACTATCGACCATGCTG
>CAXGTB010000218.1:0-2498 GCA_964012565.1 uncultured euryarchaeote
TCCTCGTCATCTTCCCATTCATCGTCATCATCGTAGAATATGCTTTGTTCTGAATTGTCACGTCGTAATAGAACTACAATTGCAACTCCTGCACCAAGTAACAATAGAGCCATTATTGAAACAATCATAGTTGTACCACTAAATCCAGATTTTAGATCTTCTTGACTAATGACTCGAGGCATATCATTTTCGACATCTAAATCACATGAGGCAGTGTTGTTAACTGAATAACAATTAGGTAAGTTGGAGTTTTCAATCCAGACGTCCATTCCCGTCATATTGACATAGAGATTTTGTGGACCTGCCCCATATGTCTCAAACAAAAGCGGAATTGTTTCCAAGCTTTGCCCCGGACTTAATGAAATTTCTACGCTGCCATGTGACAACCAACTGCGCGTTGCACCTAAGTCTTCCATAAGTGAAACTGTGACTGTCCCAGGCCTAGTCCCAAGATTCCTTACATTGACTACCACTCCAATTTCGGTTCCTTCAACAACTTCGTTACCCCTAGGTATTGAGCCATCTGCTAGTGCGATTTCGATATTGGTAATGGTAGCATCAAATGATAATACTGTGAAGTCAGTAACCATTGGATCAATCATTGAAAGGCCGGTACCACTGGCTGTGTTTCCTGCCTTATCGACTACATCTACCCACCAAATCAATTCATCTCCATCAACCAAGTTAATGTCGATGCCTTCAGTGAAATCTACTGTGCCGAAGTATGTCCACGAACCACCAACATCATTGACGTATGGCACACTTGAGCTGGATTGTCCAGAGTCCATAATCAAGCCATTGCGCATGAACGCCCAATTCACGGTTAAGTCACCATCTGGCATACCTCCCTCCTCGACGATAAGAATTGCAAATTGAGTTGTTTCTAAATCATCATCATCTAATGCAAATGGAGCAGTAGTAAATTGAACTGTAGGAGAGGTTTCATCAACAGTAATCATTGTTTCAATTGAGGTTACGTCTGCACCCGGAGACGGAATTCCGGTTATGAAATACTCAACGATGAGGTTAGGTTGTGAAATCGATCTTCCCGGGAGAATCAGACCGGTTTCCCATGTTCCCCCTTCAATGACTTCGGCATATGCCTGTATGGGTTCATTTCCATACATTGTCTGGAGAGTTACCTCTAATCCTTGTCCGGGTAAAGCCATTAATTGAACTCCAGATTTTTCATAAACAATCACACCACTAATCGACAGATCATCTCCGGGCTGAACGAAGATATGCTGTGCAGAATTAATTGAAACCGGAGGTGTGTTATCTGACATGTTTTCAATTAGAACCTCTAGGTTATTGTCAAGTTGCCACCTAATTTGTCCTAGGTTTGTCATCAGAGCAACCGGATTTAGATTGTCATCATCATAAACGACAATCGCAGGTAGTGCATATTCGGGGATTATCGACTCATCGAAATCCCAGTCAAGAGTGAAGTGCCAAGAAACTGACCACAAATCTCCTTGGACCTGAGTAGTTATAACTTCATGAAGGGTAATATCCGAATCATTACCAGCGTATACCGCACCGTTTCTTGGCTCCCAATTCATCACTCCGATTGTGTCTTCATCAGAACCTAATAGCTTAACAGTGACCATATCGATTGAATCAACACCGTTACCATCACTTATCTGCATGGTCAAATTGTGCATTTGACCTGCGAGAAGCTGCTCATTGACTGTATCAAGGGAAAGTGCAGAACTAGGTATATCGGTTGGTTCGTTGACTGCTATAATCAGAGTCCCCATATCGTTCTCAATGCCCGCCATACCACCGTACATCAACTCATGGCCTGCATAATCTGTTCCTGTAAAGAAGACCGAGAATTTAGAATTCATATCCAACCCTGAAACATCTATTCCACTAAAGGTCAGTGTTCTCTCACCTGCAACTCCCTCAGGTAGCGATTTACTCATCGTTTGATATTCAGAGTGATCGGCTATACCATCAAGATTGGTATCATCGAGAACTTCTCTCCAGTAATGCATCATCAAAGAGTCGCCGAGAGCCTGATTATCTGTGACTGTAACTTGTAGCGACAATGTACTACTTGGATCCCATGTGTAACCATCAGCATCCAGTAGTCTCTGACCATTATTTACCTGTAAATTAGATGCCCATGGTGATTCTGAATCTAAGAGAATGTCAATTGGGTTTGTCAGAGTCCTATCTTCAGCACCATTTGCACCAGTTGCAGGACCTGCTCTAATTACATACGGAGTTAAATTCACCTCGCTACTATTTGTTGGAAGAGTTACTAATCCAGCCCATTGACCAATTCCGGTAGCGCTCAATACCATATCGCTGCCTCCAACATTTACCGCTACAACGAAGTCATCTTGCAGTGGTCTAGTGTCAAGAGTATTTTCGAAACGTACAGTCCCTGATACTGAAACTTGAGTACCTGATTTTGCCCAGAACGGATATGATGGCGAGAATTGATCTGACAGGTCATGCCCGTAAAGGTCGACTACTTGCCAAGAATC
>CAXGTB010000219.1:0-2495 GCA_964012565.1 uncultured euryarchaeote
GTTGCTGCTATATGCATCCACAACTTCCTCTTTTCAGGAATTTTGGTAGACATTATTCCAGAGATTAGAAGAGGTACTCCTAGTAGTGATGGGAAATAAGATGTGATTGAATTTGAATCTGAAATTAGTGAAATTACAACACCCCACAATATTAGGAAACCACCATATGCAGAGGTGATTGTTGGTATTGATTGGCCGCCTACGGTGAACTGTTCGCTCATGATGGCTGCTTCAACATCAACTCTTTGAGGATTTGTATAATTGAGACTTAGAAACCGAAGACTGATGAGGAAGAATACTTTCGTCGACGGTGATGGAGGACGAAGTGTTCGAGGCGGAAATCATGCCGGATTCGGCTGGTCACACGCTCAATATCACACTGGCAGCGACATTTGCTGTATCAGTGGTCTTCCTATTCTTGGGTACAAGTATAGGTCATGTACTTGAGGAAGAGACAGTAATTATGGAAGCGCCAAATTGGTGGGAAGTTCCAATTCATGAGCGTCACAAAATGAAGAACCTCGATCTTACTGGAGAGAGGTCTGCCATACCAATCAACGGTTCTTACAAAGTTCTAACCTACACAGAACATTACATAGAAGTCGAATTGCCTTTATCTGAAGATGATGCTGGTTTCCCTGAAGATGATGTCATGCATGTAGCCTTATGGCTTCCGGACTTGGAAGAGGGGGAAAAGGCTCCCACAATAATGACAATCCATCCCTACTATGACTTTGGTGGAGAAGGTATGCCAGGAGTTGGCGACGATTCTAATCCTAACACAGTTCCTGACCGTGGTGTCGGCCAGTGGGTTCATGAAAATTTCATTCAGCACGGGTACGCACTTGCACAAGCCTCCACCTTTGGAACCGGTAAATCTACTCACTGTCAAGACGTAAAAGGCCTAGGTGAACAAATTGGTATACAGGCCGTTGTAGACTGGTTAGGGAAGCAAAACTGGTCTAACGGTAATGTTGGCTTAATGGGCAAATCCTATGCAGGTACAACCAATTGGGAAGCTGCACAAAATCCATCTGAACATCTCAAGACCATTGTACCAATTTCAGGCTCAATCGGTGTTCAAGAAATGTTCTATCGTAATGGTTCGAGCGAATTTAGAGCACTCGGCTATGACGCAGCATACTGGGCAGCGACGAGCGACCTTACAACAGACGAAATGAGAGTTTGTCAAGATGATTTACAGGGCCCTCTAAATCCGTTTTCAACCCACCTTTGGGCACACTATGGTGGAGCAGAGTGGAATGACTATTGGGATGAGCGTAGACACCTTCCTGATGTTCTAGCCAATTACAGGGGAAGCGTGTACCTAGTTTGGGGGATGCAAGATTGGAACGTAGATCCATATCACGCATTCCCGACCTACCAAATGATGCGGGATGCAGATATTCCTGCAAGAGGAATTATGGGCCAATGGGCTCACAATTATCCAGACCAACCGTTTACTCACGAAACAGCTGTTTCACCCGGATTCGGAGCCGAAGCATATCCAGAAATGAGCAGAATGGACTGGGCTGTCGACTTATTTTGGTGGTTTGAGTATTGGTTGAAAGGAAATGGCCAGATGCCTGAACTACATGTGCAAATGCAGCGAAATGATGGCAGATGGCACGTAGAAGATACTTGGCCACCCAATGATATGTATTGGGAAGAAATCACCCTAGACCAGGCTACATCAACTGGCAGCACAGTTAGCCCTACCTCGAGCGTTACTGTTACAATTCCTGCTTCAGATAATGATAGATTCATTGCCGGTATGCCAACATTGCACCTCTCTGCTACAACCGGATTCTGCGACGGGGGACAGATTTTCGCTACTATGTATGACGCAACTGAAAACCTTAGAATCGGTCATGCAACAATGGATGTAAGATATCGTGATGGCGGATATGAGGCTAAAACTGTAGCTCCATTCACCACATATAACATGCAAATGGAATTCAATCCAATTGATGCAATTATCCCTGCAGGTAATGAAATAAGAATAGAATTAACAGAATCTGGAATGGATTACCTTCCAAGTCCTTGTTTCGGTAATCCTCTATACAGCATGACTGTGGATATCGACTCTTCGTCGACTCTCAGCCTTCCTCTGATAGATCGTGATGAAGAGACTGCTCGTGAATGGTTCGAAGTTCCAAATTGGTGGGATGTAGAAGAATGAAGGTGCTTGCCTTCGAGGATTCTGTTGACATAGAAGCGCTACTAGTCAGCGGGGGAGTCGAACTATCAAACTTTGAATTCAAGCAGTACTGGGATTCACAAGATTATCTAGAACGTATTTCTGAATTCTCTCCAGAAATTCTGATGTTAGACCACTACATGCCTCCAACACGCGGCTTAGACGTGCTAAAGGGACTACTTGCATCCGATGTCAAAAGGCCAGATAAAATCGTTGCAATGAGTTCAGCAAGTATGGCAAATAACGCAATGCTCAATGCTGGCGCTGATATGGGAATAGTCAAGTTCGATATTTC
>CAXGTB010000220.1:0-2490 GCA_964012565.1 uncultured euryarchaeote
TTCAGACGACGACGACTCTTTGATTAGAGCACGCCTCAGAATGTTAAGATTTGGAAATAAGAGCAATATCTTGGAAGAGAAATAAGGGGTTATTGACCTCTATTTCCAGTGGACTGCTCTAATATCGAAGAAAGGTTTATGGACTACCCCTTGCCCTGTTGACCTTGCCGCTCCGGGGGAGTGGTGTGGGAGGGCTTCGGCACCTCCCGCGGGCCACAAAAACCGATCCAAGAGATCGGAGCGGTGAAACCGGCTGTAAAAAGTCGGGGACACACCTTGTTGCTTGTGGGCGACAAGGATGCGGGAGAACCACAGAAGAGCAATTCTGACGCAAGGAAGAAGAGCAAATTTGAGGAGGAAGCTGAGGAAAACGTAACCGAACCCTTCGGGGGGAAAACACAAACCGAATCAGAAAACTATCCCGAAGAGGTGCAATGCAAAAGGGGGAGGAGACAATCCTGGAAGCGTAGTGCGGGAAAGAACCGAAGTAAAAAACGGGGAAGAAACGCACCAGGGACGAGAGCGGAGAGATCCGTGGAGGACTGGCATCGGACGCTGAGGAAATCAGGGAAAATACCTGAAAACTAAATGCGGATACGGTGAAGACGAGGGGGACTTCGTCTTAATCGGCGAATGGTGAAGGCGGACAACGAGCGCCCAAGTCATCTACCCGGGAACACCCGGGCCTTAGGGCCCGGGTGAACCCCAACCGCGGAGTCAGCAGGGGGTTCGCTCCCCCATAGGCAAGCCCCCTGTTGCTCCCACCTTGTCCGTTCGGACATTTTGTGGTCCTCTCAAACAGACTATCAATCATTTCGTATGATGGAGTATCTCAGAACCCTCTTTTCGACTAATATACCTGATACCGTCATTTCGGTCCGATCATATCTTCTGGTCTGACCCAATCATCGAATTCTTCTTCCGTGAGCATGTCTAACTCTATCGCTGATTGCTTCAACGTAATCCCCTTTTCATGAGCATACTTTGCAATTTTAGCCGCATTATCGTATCCGATGTGAGGATTCAATGCTGTTACTAGCATCAGGGACCTTTCAACCAAATCACTGATTCTCTCTTCATTGGCCTTTAGCCCAACTACGCATTTATCTGCAAATGAGATGCAAGAGTCTGTCAGAAGCCTGCAGGAGTGCAGCACATTGTGAATTATCATAGGCTTGTACACGTTCAACTCAAAATTGCCCTGGCTCGCACCCACAGTAACTGCTGTGTGGTTGCCAATAACTTGGCATGCAACCATCGTAATGGCTTCTGCCTGGGTGGGATTCACCTTTCCAGGCATTATGCTGGAGCCGGGCTCATTCTCTGGCAAAGACAACTCACCGAATCCTGATCTTGGTCCAGAACCCATCCACCGGATATCATTCGCGACTTTCATGACCGTGGATGCAAGTCCGGCCATGGTCCCCGAAGCTTCCAGAAGGGCATCATGTCCCGCTAGCGCAGCAAATTTATTCTCAGCAGGGTAGAATGATAATCCCGTCTTTTCGGAAACTCGATCACATACCAATTCTGGGAATTTCATTCTTGTATTCAGACCCGTTCCAACGGCAGTCCCTCCGATTGCTAAAGCGAGCAACGACTCCTTTGCCCGCATTATGCGACTAAGATCTGCATTGAGCATTGAGACATATCCAGAGAACTCTTGACCGAGAGTAAGGGGAACAGCATCCATGAGATGTGTTCTGCCGATCTTAACAATGTGATCGAATGCTCTCCGACGATCGTCTAATTGTTCCAAGAGATGGTTGACCGCCGGTATCAATCGATGATGGATTTCTTCCGCTGCTGCTATGTGCATCGCAGTTGGAAACGTATCATTACTCGATTGAGCGCGATTTACATGGTCATTGGGATGAACCGGGGCTTTCGAACCGATGATGCCACCAGACAATTCAATCGACCGGTTGGAGATAACCTCGTTGGCATTCATATTCGTCTGAGTTCCCGAACCTGTTTGCCATATACGAAGGGGGAAATGCGCATCTAATGAGCCGGAAATGACCTCTTCACAACTTCTAGAAATCAGACTTCCTATTTCTTCATCTAGATCGCCCAACTCAACATTTGCCCTTGCAGCAGCCTGTTTTAGAAGACCAAAAGCCCGTATCATCGACCGCGGCATGATATCCGAACCGATATCGAAGTTGACAAGCGACCTAGCCGTCTGGGCTCCATAGTATGCATTTTCGGGAACATCGACTTCACCGAGAGAGTCAATTTCTTTCCGAGTGTTCCCAGCAATACCTCCATTCAGAGGAGCGGCTGGAACTGAAACTGGCGGTGAGACATGACCCTCTAAACTCTGTTCTATCAAACGAGATATGGTCGCAGATCGACCCTTCGAACGTCCCTTTCCAACTCTACGATCAAGTTTGATTGCTAGATCTTCTGGTATGCTAATGCTAACGATTCGTCGGTTGCCCGCCCTGTGTTTGGCCATGATTATTTTTATTAATTAATTATTAATAA
>CAXGTB010000221.1:0-2483 GCA_964012565.1 uncultured euryarchaeote
GGGAGGGATTTGGTAATTGTTTTGGGAGGAGATGGTACATTAACCTCAATTTCTCATAATATCGATTCGAATACTCCAGTTATGGGAGTAAATTCTCATCCTCGAAACGATGACCCACATGGATCATTTGGATTTTACATGGACAGTGACATAGATACTTTTGCTGATGATTTAACAGCTGCACTTGAAGGTGAAGCAATTGTAAATCGATTACCTAGGTTGCAAGCAACTATCGAAACTACAAGTGGGAATAAAATTAGGAGCGACCCTGCGATGAATGATCTATTGGTCGCAAACACCCACCAATACGCCCCATCGAAGTACAACTTACGCCGAGGAGATATCGACATCAAGCAGCAATCTAGTGGACTTTTGTTCTCGACATGGCTAGGACAAGGAGCTTGGTTTAATCAAATCGCACGTAAATCGAATTTAGGAAATTCACAGGAGTCTCAATCGCATTATCTTGTTATTGCCAGAGATATTGAACCATCTATAGAAGATGAAACATACCTCACCTGGACCTCAGAAGCGACAGTAATTACTAGCGACATGCACAGAGGATATGTTGTACCTGATGGCTGGGATGAATACCAATTTAACAGAGGGGCTACAGTTACAGTTGATCTATCAGGACCTGTCTTACAACTACTAACATTCAGAAAATCGATGAATGAGCGTTTTGAATCCAAATAGAGTTCTAATCTAGGAATAATTCATTTGTTGGCGACCCTAGCACAAAACAATGTCAGATGATTTGTATGAATTATTGCGTCAGAGTGTTGTTGACGCTCCTGTTGTTATGAAGGGAGAATATGCTTACTTCATACACCCATTATCCGATGGCGTCCCAATACAATCTGCAGAGTTGCTTTCAGCTGCTAGGGATTTGATTTATGACCAGGTAAATTGGGATGATGTAGATTTGATTTTAGGAATTGAAGCAATGGGAATTCCGCTTGCTACGGCTTTGTGCTTGAAATCAGGTAAACCTCTGGTTGTTGGAAGAAAGCGTTCTTATGGGCTACCTGGAGAATATGCTATCGATCAAACTACTGGTTACTCTAAGGGAGAGATATATCTTAACGACATAAAGAAAGATGACAAAGTGTTCATCGTGGATGATGTAGTATCAACTGGAGGTACATTATTGCCTATTCTAAAGGCAATTGATACAATTGGTGCAAGAGTAGCAGATTGCTGGATAATTTTCGAAAAGGGCGAAGGGATGAACTATGTTAGAGAACATGGTGATTGGCCATTGAACAGTTTAGTGCGTATCAAAATGGATGGCGACAAGGTAACGCTATCTGAATAATAGGCATTACACATTATGTGTCAGCCGTCAAGATTTTTACTAGGACTACAAAGTGGAT
This sequence comes from uncultured euryarchaeote, assembly GCA_964012565.1. Taxonomy (GTDB): domain Archaea; phylum Thermoplasmatota; class Poseidoniia; order Poseidoniales; family Poseidoniaceae; genus MGIIa-K1. The sequence goes on from CAXGTB010000221.1 coordinate 1,377, forward strand.
TGTATGTTCGGTAGCGAGAAAGGACTGCAGGCCGTCAGTCTCATCGCCATCGTAATCCTTTCAATCATCTCAATCAATTTATTGAGTGAGAAAGATGATGAGGCGGAAATTGTCTATGTATTGGTTGATAATCGAATAATTGTGGATGAAAATTTTACTGTCGAAGAATTAGATCGTACTGAAGTTGCAAGGGTTGCTACTTTCAATATCAAAGTCTTTGGTGATACAAAAATGGGAAACCAGACCGTTGTCGATGAATTAGTAGATGTATTCCAGAGATATGACATGGTAGCAGTTCAGGAAATAAAAGACATCGATGAAGAAGTACCGTACTTATTCTTAGATGAGCTAAATAAATTACCTGACCATGAAAACTCATCTAATCATACTAATGAATGGAATATGGTTTTGTCACAACGAAGTGGCATGCAAGAAGACGACAAAAATTCTCAAGAGCAGTATGCATTCTATTACAAACCGACTATTTTTACATCTCTCGATAACGGTACACTGTATGATGACTCAACAAATGATTCCTTCCAAAGGGAACCGTTTCTAGCCAAATTCATGTTACTGGACACCAAAGGAAATTCAACTGGCACTGATATTGTATTTGTCAACATTCATACAAAACCAACTCTGGCTGTTGAAGAAATGGAGGCTCTAGGAGACGTCATTTCATGGGGTCATCAAAATTATTCAGACGATGATGATTATGTCATACTGGGAGACTTCAATGCAGACTGTTCTTATGCATCATACAATGAATTGATTGAACTACCTATCTCTTCAGCAAATTATACCTGGCTTGTGCCCGATAATGCAGACACAACTGTAGGTGATTCTCGTTGTGCTTATGACAGAATAGTCACGACTAGTCAGTTAGATGGCAGATTGACAGGAACATGGGGTATAGATCAGGCAATTAGTGGATTAGCTGTATCTGATCATAAGCCAGTATGGTTTGACATTAGCAGGCTATAGGCAGAACTAGGCTTGTAAAAAATAAAAAAAAAGTGGAAACGGGGGACCGAAGTCCCCCGCTTCCGGGTTTTTCTTAGGAGGTGATCCATCTGCAGGTTCCCCTACAGATACCTTGTTACGACT
>CAXGTB010000222.1:0-2470 GCA_964012565.1 uncultured euryarchaeote
TAGTTGGCTATTCAACTCAACAAGAGTTTCTCCATCAAGATGACTTTCCTCTTCTTCTTCCTGATTTAGTAACTGAACTGTCGGTGAATCTCTGATTTCTGCGATTTTTTCATTTCTATCATCTTTACGCATTACGATGATATCTCTGTCTAGTTCATGACCAAACCTATCAGAGTATCTTTCGAGAAGACTACCGATTTCCCCTTGGCTAATTCTATCTATGTGGCCGTAAACTTGCTGTAGGGGTTTACCACTTTTCTTTGCATAAAGGCCAGAGTATGATTCAGTTTCCTCTACTTCTACTTCGGGTTGAGGTGCCGCACTCGGAGGAAGGGCTTCAATTGCAGGTTTTGCAGTAGGTGCTTGTTGTTCAGGCACTGTTGGTGTAGCAGGAAGAGGCATGTTAGGTGCAGGTGGCAAGGGCGCTGCAGGTAATGGTGCAACAGGTGGTAATGGCGCTGCTGGCAAAGGAGCAGGTGGCAATGGCGCTGCTGGTAATGGAGCAGGGGGTAATGGCATGCCTGGCGCTGGTGGCATTGGCAGGGGTGGTAACCCCGGAGGAGCAGGTAAATCCTTGCCGCCTTTCTTCTTTTTACCCAGCCCCATTACTGCACCTCAAGTTGGGTGGGAAGTAATCTGCCCTTGAACATTCCCATTGTTAGACCATACGTAGTATGGTATCTAAACCTATTTTACTAAACGAGCCCATCCCTTCAATACAAGGAATGTTGCACCTGCTTCATGAATTTCGATTACATCGCCAGATGACCCATCAATTATTCGACTATCGAAACGGGCAATTGCGTCATCTACGATTAATTCTACCTTGACCTTTTCATCTCTTGAAAGTGCGATTCCTTCACTTAGACAATCAAACGGATTACTAGATTCAGGATCCAAACGTGAAAGAGGAAATTCTGTGACTCGCATGCCACTTTTTCCATGTAGCGAACCTGGCCAGCGGATTTGTCTTCTAGTATCGATAGTCACAACTTCGTCAGTTTCACCTGCACTACCCAAAACAACGCTTGAATCAGCCTTAATCAAATTTTGAAATAGTAGCGCATGGTTATTCAGAGCGGTCAGGCGCCCATTCATTACTCTTTCACGACGGCTTTCTGTTTGCATTAATTCTGCTAGTTTTTCAATACTTGATTTGCCGCGTAATCCTTTGATTCCCTCTCTGTCCATCATATTTTGTAAACCAGCAGTCATCAAACGAAGTTTTTTGGTATCACCTGCATGAACATCATCCAATTTACCGACAACAGATTCGATTCCCTTCGATACCCTTTTTGCCCAACCTGTTGCTTTTGGGTGCCTAGACCTTTCAATCAGATCGCTAACTTCTACTCCTTCGCCCCTAATGTGACTGACGAGCTCTCGCCTAGCCTCTGAATCCAGATGGAAAAATTTTGGATCTCTGTAATGCAGGTGAAATCCTCTATGTCCGGAAAATGTCACTTGAAGATAATCTTCATTGAAACCAAAATCAGGCTCAAGGAAGTCATTCCAAAGAGACCAAGCTTGTTCCTGTATGACTTCAATCATGGCTGGAAAATCTTTGTCGGTAACTCCCGGCAAGTGGTCTCCATCTAAATCAAAAATTAAATCAGCACCTCTCCAATCTTTGTCGTTCATTTTGAGCTCATGTGGCTTTCGCCAATAAGCAGTTGAGTAAAAGCATGAATGCTGTGGACGCTCACAGATAAATCGACGTACACCATTCATATCTGAGAATGATTTGTGGCGAATAGGAGTCCCTCCGCCGAATGGAATGAACATCCATTCGCGTGTTCTTAATCTAGGGGGCGTCCATAAATCTGCAGTCCGATAGTACTGAGTGAATCGATGCGCGAATCTAGCCCAGCCAGAAATAGAAACTCCTCCCAATTCCACACTATTGCGGGGGCTATTGAACCTTCACTCTTTCCAAAATCTGGTTTCTCTTTGAATTGGCGTGGTTGCTGTGTCTGCACCGGTTACTTGGACATAACATTCCCAACAGAAATAATTCTTGTCAACAACCATCGCTTCGCCAAAGGTCATTCTTATACCGCACATTTTACATCTTGGTCCAAGTTCACCGTTCGGAGTTTGGGCGAGTTCGATATGTTCGTGTGGCATTGTGCTCCCTCGTGGTGCCCTAGGGCGCTTAGTCTTTCAATTTGATGTATTACCAATCGACATTTTCTTTAGAATCACACAATGCAAGTAAATCCAATGCAACTTCGCATGATTCTGACACTTCTGGCAATGGGTCGGATAAAAATCTCTCGAGAGTAGATCTTGCACTTCTGTCGCCAATAGCCCCCAGTGCTTCTGCAGCCTCGTGGCGGACCATGACGTGTTCTGATTCATCACTTAGCACCTCGATAAGAGTAGGTACTGCCAATTTATCTTGCATTTGTCCCAAGACATAAGCTAATTCGTGACGTAATAAAGCACTGCTTGCTTTGAAACCTTCGCA
>CAXGTB010000223.1:0-2442 GCA_964012565.1 uncultured euryarchaeote
CGACTAGAACAACAGTATCGCATGTTGAATAACTAGGATTGTGATTGGTAGTCATTGGTAGTAAGGAAATTCCAGAAAGATCTTCTCGACACTCTGCCATTATTCCTTCGATTATGTCACCATCGGGAACTAAACATACAGCATCTGCAGGAATATGGAGTTCATCATCTGCAAGTAATTTGTTGATTTCTTTGACTTCTGATTTTTCTAATGTCCTAAGTAATACTCCAGGGGGCGGGGTTGGACATCTCCCGTTGATGATGATTCGTCCTCCGGTCATACCAGCTCCAGGATCGCCACCAACGTCTCCATGAACGACAATGTCCCCTCCGCTCATTCCTCCCCCAATACGGATTCCAGAATCACCTCTAATTATCAACAAACCTCCGCTCATTTTTGCTCCAGCATCATCCCCTGCGCCATCTAGAATTGTGATACGTCCGCTTTTCTGACCGAATCCGGCACATGGCCCTGCTGTTCTCTCACAGGTGATTTTGTTTCCATCATTTCCCGCACCCAAATAAGAACCTACATCTCCTTGGTGCGTGTAAGTTCCACCTTGTCCAAATGCAGCGGTAAATGGTCCAAGATATCCTAGGCTTCTTACCTTAGAACCGTTCGGTAAATTCGGACACAAACCGAGTTCTCCATCCTTCGGTACAGGGTCGCCGTTAGTCGTCCAGCCAATTCGCAAAACGATGTTTCGCTCCAACGCCTTTTCCAATTGAGCAGGTAGTCTGGAGTTGATGCTCATGGAACTTGCAACGACCTCTTCAATACTTGCCATCAACCCCCCGGGTGTGTTCTCTCTCATCAAAAGTTTGCCTATTAGATAGGTAAAGTAACGCGAAGTAAGGTTCATGAGAGGGGCGCGAAGGCACTACCCTCGGGAGCCACATGACCATCAAGGTTGCAATCAACGGATACGGCACAATTGGAAAGCGGGTAGCGGATGCAGTTGCCTGCCAAGACGACATGGAAATCATCGGTGTTACAAAGACTAGGCCAGCATTTGGCTGTGACCTTGCTGTAAGGAAGGGTTACCCTCTGTACTGCACATTTGATGATGAACAAAAAATTGCAGCCTTTGCTGGGGCTGGATATCAATGCCATGGTGGATTAAGTGATCTGCTTTCTGCTGCAGATATCGTTATCGATTGTTCACCGGGTAAATTGGGGGCTGAAAATAAAGCGAAGTATCAAGCTGCAGGTGTCAAATGGATTTTCCAAGGCGGAGAGAAGCATGCAATGACAGGAATGTCCTACACTTCATGCGCTAATCATCAACAAAACATGAATGTAGAAGGAACAAGAGTGGTATCTTGTAACACAACAGGACTTTCTCGAACACTAGTTCCTCTTTACGAGCATTGTGGAGAGTTATCTGTGGAGTGTACAATGATTCGCAGAGCGGCTGACCCTGGAGATTCAAAGAAAGGTCCAATTAATGCTATCAAACCTGTACTGAAAGTTCCTAGCCATCACGGTCCTGACGTAATGACGGTCAAACCTGAAATCAATATCAATTCTCTAGCAGTTGCAGTTCCGACTACTATAATGCACGTTCACTCAATAGTCGCAACATTACCTGAAGGGCATGGTTTAACCACAGAAAGTGTTCTCTCAATGTGGTCTAAAAGCCCACGTGTAGTAATTATGAATGGTGCAGAAACAGGAATCACAACTACTGCCGAGGTCATGGAGTTTGCAAGAGATATGGGTCGTACTTGGGGAGATCTTCATGAGATATTTGTGTGGGAAGATGGAGTCAAATTAGTCGGAAATAGTCTGTACTACTTCCAAGCGATTCATCAGGAATCTGATGTAATACCAGAGAATATTGATGCAATTCGTGCATTGATGGGTACAGAGTCTGATTGGAGAGCCTCAGTTGCCAAAACTGATGCCGCTATTGCAGCCCTTTTCGATTGAGCCCTTAAGGGCTCATTTGAGGCTTGAGTTCAAGTATAGATTGGTTGTCCGCAAAATCATGTTGGCGCAGCAAAAGACACTTGTTATTCTCGCAGTGTTGCTTATTGCGCCTATTTCGTCCGCAATACAACATCCAGTTGTAGAAGATAGCGATATCAGGGAAATTGCAGCCTCAAATTGGCATTCGATAGAACCCGTTGAAACATCAACTTCTTCATTGAAATCCCTAGATTATCAAATCCATTTATCCTCTGTATCTTTTGACCCGTTAGTAGATGAGATACAAAAATCCCGTTTGGATAATCCTTTGGATCATCGTCAAACTGGCATGGCGATTGTACAATTGTGGCATCATACAGGAGACGCACTCTATGATTTGGTGGAAAACCATAATGTGTTTGTCCTCGATAATCTTGGCTCATCGACATGGTTGGTTCGTCTATCAAACCCGAGCGATATGACAAATTTGCAAAATGACGACTCAATAAGATGGGCGGGTCCAATGATGCC
>CAXGTB010000224.1:0-2440 GCA_964012565.1 uncultured euryarchaeote
ACATCTGAAAAGTCATCTCTTCCATCGCCGTCAGTGTCTATACACCCATAGTATCCAACAACTGCGCCAGTTGCATTGATTGAGGTAGTAGAGTTACCTGCAATGTTAGGACAGTTATCTATATTCAATCCAGCGTGATTTGTTCCGTTATCTAAAGAAGTCCAATTATTTGGATAGCCATCATTGTCTGTGTCGACTGCGGCTGCAGGAATTGTAGGGAACTTGTCAGGTAAAGTCGCTCCCTCGGATGAATTGTCACCATAACCATCGCCATCAGAGTCAGCCCACTGAGTGCCGTCTTCTGGCCACCAATCTGCTCCATCTTCTTCGGTCCAAGTGTACTGTGTACCCCATTGATTATCCTCGTACCATGGGTCAGAAGCACCGTCTCCATCTGAATCAGGGCAGCCTTGCCTATCTCTCCAGGAATAGCCTTCAACGAACCAACACCAGTCACCATCTATTGGGTCATCAGGGTTGTCTCCATAGCCATCACCATCTTGATCGGCGTATTGGATTGGATTGTATGGGAAATAGTCTCCCGGCCTTACTAGTCCTTCTAACTCAACATCACAGCAATCTGGTCCGTGGTTATCTCCAAAGGTGTCCCTATCAGTATCTAGAGATTGTTTCCAATTTTCAGGGAATCTATCTCCCAAGATTGCATCATCAACCCAACCGTCTTGGTCATCATCTGAACAACCCCATTGGCCCCACCATGAAGTGCCGTCGTCGCTTACACAGTCGTCATTGACATCTGACCAGCCATCATCATCGTAATCATCACATCCAAATCTATCGTAGATCGATTCACCAAAATCAGATACGCATGCATCGGCATGTGGTCCTGATGGATTGTCGCCAAAACCATCTGAATCTGTATCTTCCCATTGATTACCTACGTGAGGAAGTGCATCATGTGTATCTGGAATCAGATCTCTATCCATGTCACTTACGATTCGCATTGCGTTGAAATTGTTAGTTGAGGATTGCGAATAGGCGAAGACAATATCGCCATCTACCAATTCTATTGCCACCATATCTTCAGTGATTATGGAGTAGAAAATAGTGGAGGTCCTAATTGTTGAATCTGAAAAAGTTCCCGTTGTCCAAACTAGGTTGTTATCTCCTGCATCTGCATTGGTAGTGGTTACGTGCCATCTATCCCCATCAACCAAGAAATCAACATCTGTTTCAGATTCTGGCACATCAATAGCATGTAGTGACCATGAGCCTTCCAAATCTCTGTGGATTATTCCTTGGTCAGAATTGTTTGAATCAAATAGAGCATAACCTGCCTTCATCACCAGCGTGTTATTTTCATTTTGATGGTCCTGAAGCATCCACCTTTGATGAGCTGTAGTCCAATTACCACCTGTCAAGTTTCTCTCATATATCGTCAAGTACTCGCCATCTAAAACAGATAACATCAATTTTCCAGAGGATAGTTCAAGTTCAAATGAGGCAGATAAATTAGCAGGAGTGACATCTGAAATAGTGTGATTTGAGCCATCATATTCTACTAGTTGTAGGTATGTGGAATTATTTGAAATTGCGACTTGAGCGAAAATCAAATCATCATTAAATGTCCAAACCGAATCGAAATCATCACCTAGTGTTGTGTTTAGAATTGAGGCCTCGCTCCATGTCCCATCCAATGTAGACAAGCGAACCATGTTGTCATCATCATCTACATACACCATCCTAGTCTTGTCACTAGAATCAACGTGCACTTTTATTGGATATAGAACATCAATCGATGACCTAACAAGTGAAGTTGAATATCCATAATCTCCTTCTGCAGTATAGAATATCGAAGAATAAGTAGGTGCTATGTGGCCAATCCTTTGCATCCCGTTAGAATCTAGGGCAGACCCCATCTCTCTTCCAACTCCAGTGCCAGTATCCAATCTGTAATCCAATCCTGTGTTCCCTTCTAGATTCAATGTAACCATCGTTTCAATACCCAAAATTGTACGCATTGCCAAGATTGTTGGTTTACCTGCATTTGTAATTCCCATCACCGCAGAATCTACATCGACCAAGTATCTGTTATCCCAACGTCCGGCTGAAGAAACTCCGTCTGGTGTATTCTCAAGAAGCATAAGACTGGAATTATCCAACGTTATTAGAAGAGATGGAGTTCCCTTTTGAGGAGTATGTAACTCAAGGTCAGTGACTTGATTATAGAATCCAAAGTTGACATTCTCCCAATCTCTCTCAGACATCACGGTTAGAACAGGAGCGAAGTTTTCCCCCTTTGTCAAATCTCTAGAAGAATAGACTAAATCACCCATTCCATCACCGTTTAGGTCGACTCCTGTTAACAAGTTCAAACCTACATTTTCACCAGCGGAGCCTTGAGCAAATAACTGGACATCCGAACGTGGTCCATTCTGTGAACCAAGATACAGATTGACTGTTCCTGATTTAGGCGCTG
>CAXGTB010000225.1:0-2417 GCA_964012565.1 uncultured euryarchaeote
GTAATGGAAATCACAGATTCTAGGACTTCGGAATTTCTCGAAGAAGTTCTAAACCGAATACGGGACTATCTTTCAGGGTCCCATAATTTGGTAGACCATGTGCCTCAATCGAGTCTAAGGAAAATCATTGATACGAATCTACCCTTGGAAGGTCTTGGTCTAGATAATGCATTGAATGATATTGATCAATTTCTGAAGCATAGTGTGAAAACCAATCTCCCAGGTTTCATGAATCCTTTGTGGGGGGGATTCAATTTGTCTGCTTTTGCAGGTGAAGTTATCGCAACATTAGCAAATAATTCGATGTACACATATGAATTATCTCCATTCGCAACACTTGCCGAACAGGCATTAATTCAAAGAATGTGTGAAATTGTCGGTTTCCCCGATGGCAATGGGACACTTACGACTGGTGGCTCTAATGGCAATATGATTGGAATGATGTGTGCAAGGTATCACAGAGATCCTCTAGGTCAACAGCGTGGATTTAACGGAGAAAAATTAGTTTGCTATGTTTCAGAGGAATCTCATTATTCCGTACTTATGGCTGCTAATGTACTTGGAATTGGTTTCGACAATGTGATCAAGGTAGCTTGTGATTCTGATGGGCGAATGAGATGTGACAAACTCATTGAGGAAATAGAGAGGACAAAAATGAACTCTCAAATTCCTTTTTGCGTGGTCGCTACTTCTGGAACTACAGTTAGAGGAGCATTTGATCCAGTAAAGGAAATTGCAGAAATCTGCTCTGACCAAGATTTGTGGTTACATGTGGATGCAGCATGGGGAGGTTCATGCCTTTTCAGTACAAAGCATCGCAACTTAATGGATGGAATCGAACTAGCAGATTCGGTATGCTGGGATGCGCACAAAATGATGGGTGTGCCATTGGTTTGTTCTGCCTTCTTGATTAAACGCCCTGAAATTTTACGGAAAGTTTGCTCTCATGGTAATGTTGCCCACTACTTATTCTTAGGAGATGCAGAAGATGTAGATCTGGGTAGAACGAGTTTACAGTGTGGGCGTCGAAATGATGCTTTGAAACTGTTTTTGGCTTGGCGAGAGAAAGGAGATGCAGGCTGGGCTAGACTTATCGATAATTATGTTCGACTAGCTGATTATTTACAATCAAAAGTAGAGGCTCATCCTAATTTAGAGATGATGTCTTCCAGAGTTTGGTCTAATGTTTGTATTAGATATAATTCTGATGAGATTGACTGTAATGAATTGAATCGCCAATTGAGGTACAGGTTGGTAAAATCTGGAGATTTTATGATTTCACAATCAAATATCAAAGACAAAACAATACTGAGGCCAGTTATTGCCAATCCCGGTGTTACTGAGGAAACAATAGATGATTTAGTAGAACAAATAGTGAAGATTGGTGATGATATTGTTAGAGGCATTCCGTTCTCCAAAAGATGAATCTCAAATGGAGGTTTTTTCATGATCTCTGGCGAACCATCTTGGTGGAATGCTGCAAAACAATTTCTTTCAAACGACCCTCTGATTGCCCCGCTAATCAAGAAGTATGATGGAGAAAGCCTGCTAGGTAAGGGTGACTTGTTCAGGACTTTCGTTAACGCAATAGTTGGCCAGCAAATATCGGTAATAGCAGCAGATGCTATTTGGAATCGATTAATTAAGAAAGTTGGATCAATAACACCGAAAAACATTGCAAAATTTACCGAAGAAGAAATTGCATCGTGCGGACTTACGAAATCCAAAACGAGTTACATTCTTGGTATCGCCAAAAATCCTAATGAATTTCTCTCTCCAAACTGGGAGGAATTGAATGATAAAGAAATACACGATCACTTTGTTGGATTTCGCGGGATTGGCCCATGGACTGCTGAGATGCTAATGATATTCAGTTTGTTACGCCCTGATGTATTCAGTGTGGGTGACATTGGTCTTGTTAAGGCTGTAAAACAATTACAACCTGATTTAGAAACAAAGGAGCAGGTATCTAATTTCGCAGAAAGGTGGAGTCCATACAGAACAGCAGCGAGTTGGTATCTATGGCGTATGCTAGACCCTGTTCCTGTAGCATATTAAAGCCAAATGAAAAATAGTATTTGCAGGTGTGACTTGTCCATGGAATTCGCAGTATATTCAATTTCATTGATTCTCGGTTTTGCAGTTACAAGATGGGTAACTGAGAATATTAAGTTCCACATAAGGGGCAAGAAGATATGGTTGCATCACTGGATTGTTGCAGGTTTGACGATGGGAATTCTCTTATTCTTTGAAATCGACTACACCTTTGTTTGGGGAATACTTACGGGAGTCGCGTTAGAGGGTTTGCCAAGGAAAAATTGGTCGATTCGACGATGAAAATACTACTAACATTTCTCAGTGATGATTTAATGCTTAATCCAACAACGACCAAACATGGCATCAGGGGAACCAGTACG
>CAXGTB010000226.1:0-2392 GCA_964012565.1 uncultured euryarchaeote
ACCTTGCAAGTCAACTCGAATAAACAATCTTGTATTGTCATGAATTGTATCCAAGAAAATCTCATTGTTACGGGACAGAAGTTTTGGCTCGACCTTCATCACACTCCATTGCCCACCTTCGTGAGCTTCGAATTTAAGGGCTGCAACGCTCCATTCACAATCTTGTGGAGTCAATCCGATCAATATTGGCCATGAACCATTTTCTCCCAATCTCTCATCCAAAGACCATACTGCCATGTCGATACCAGTTGTGTAATGTCTAACTTGCACTTCACCCCAAACTTCCAATGCCTCTTCCCAATCTAGGGAGGAAACCGATTTCAGGGCTCGAGAAAGGTCGGTGGGCGAATAACTACCTTCATCCAACTTAGTACTGAGCCACCTTAGTCGATTTTTCTTTTGTGCAAACTGTTCTGCGAATTTACGATTATTATTCAGATTTATGTAAAATATGATGAAAGGGAGAATTAGTATTACACCAATCATCCAATAGAAGACATCTGCAGCATCTTTTACTGCCTCTGATGCAGGGAACCATGGCTCTTCACCTTCATCTAATTCCGCTGTTGTGATACGAATCTTCCACTCTGCAGATTCTGCATTTTCGTTTAATGCGTCACTACCATTTACGTGTTGAATACGTATGAAATGTGTCCCAAGTCCAACATCCAGAGATAATCTGATTTTGTCCATTGAATAGGTTGCTGTAATTTGGTCTACAATGTCCCATGTTTCTTGGTCCATATTCCAAATAGTGACTTGGAGATCATATATGTCTCCTTCCACAACAACATCGACTAAGTGAACTGATTCTACCCAACCAGTAGTTTCGACCCGCAAAATGTCCTGATAATCGTCCTTGTGAAGGGTTAATTCCCCGTCATATGCACTTCCATCCATCCCAATCAAGGGATATGATGAGTTATCACTGTAAGCGGAAAGAGGTTTGAATCCTGGTGCATCCATTCCCCAACTTGCATCGAAGTGTGATTCTTTTACCATACTGGCTGTCCACTCGCAGTGACATTCCCAATAGAATTCGATGTAATCGATGTCATCAATACTGTGAATTCTATCTCCTAGTGATGCATTGGACCAGTTTGATAATGAAGACTGTGAATATGCATAACGGTAATTCAAAACAACTTCTTCATTCTCCAGTAATGAGTTCGATGTCGTGATTATCAGTGATTCGTCTCCACTCAATTCCAATGAAAAAGGAACATGGCCAATTCCAGATATAGTGTCAATTACAGTCAATTGTAATCTTTCATTTGTGTTATACAACTTTGTGCCAATCATCCAAAATGAATTTGGATTCGGACTTGTGACAGAGACTAGAATCCTTCCATCTTCGGTTATTGGTACGTGTAAGAGTTCAGATTGACCTATCGAGGTGTTTAATGCAAGGTTTATCTCAAAATCCAGTTTTTCAGGATTAGATTCATTCTGAAAATGAACTTCGATATCGATTGCTGATGAAGATGCCTCTAGTCCCAATTCAAGTAACTGGCCCGCTAAAACCTCTATTGCAAAAACATCCTTACTATCATTAAGTAAATCGCCTGAAACTAGTGTTGGAGCACAATTTGATTGCGAGAGATACGGTTGTACACATTCGATTGTCTGTAAAGTGGAAAATGCATCAGAGGGTGCAGGAAGAGAATTAGGCAATTCTTCAGATACTGGAATCACCCATTGACATTTGTTAATATCTTCGAAGTGGAAAGTATGGTTTTGTGAGTCGAGAGAAATTGTGAAATCACTTCCATTAACCAATGTATTTCCAGCCTCATCATGAACACTTACCCATGAATCATCGCAGTCAAACCAAGCATCGCCGCTTTTGGTTTCTTGACTAAAAGAATGACTAGAGCTGACAAGTGGGCTGACCAATAGTACGGCTACAAGCCACAACAGAGGTCTTCCCATACTTGGTGCGGTAAACTCATCATCCTTCAAATCATTCAAGACCAGCGCACCTCCCCGTGTGATTCATGGCAGGCCTAGGTCGCACAGTTCTAGCACGCCAACGGATGTCTAGATTATGGGGTCTAGGCGATAGAGTGGCCCCCTCTGCACATACTCCTGGCCTTGTTGTAACAGATGATGCAATAGATGTCAAGTGGGCACCTTTCACGACCTCAAGCGATGGCGGTATTCCAAGATCAATCAAACTGATTTCACGTGCTCCATTTGCACCATGGGAGAGTTCCGAAAATGGGCCAACATTACAGGCATCAATAGGGCATGTACTTCCTCCTTCATTAGATGAAGCAGATGCGGGAGAGGTTGCCTCAAAAGGCGAGATGCTTTCTATTTCCTGGCAATCTCTAAATCATGATGAAGAACTCTTAGATTCTTCACTTAACCCACATGTTGTTATTCTAAG
>CAXGTB010000227.1:0-2346 GCA_964012565.1 uncultured euryarchaeote
CAATGGACTGGGTAAATGATGGAATGGATGATTGTGGTGATAATTCAGATGAGTATGATAACGATGATTCAGATGACGGCGATCATGACCATGATAATGACGGAGATTCAGACAACGAGCCCGATATGTTCGTTTGCGATAATGGAAATGAGATTCCAATGGACTGGGTAAATGATGGAATGGATGATTGTGGTGATAATTCAGATGAGTATGATAACGATGATTCAGATGACGACGATCATGACCATGATAATGACGACGGTGATGAAGACGACTGGAATGAAGAACCTAGAGATTTATTCCTTACTGTAGCCAACAATCAAACCTTTGAGGCACCGTTGAGTGACTTCTCCATCCAATTCTTATCTTGTCATTCAGACGCTAGGTCTGATTGTAATGTTGAAGAGAGCTCAAGTTTGACCGAACTAACAGGTCAAATGGGTGACTCTAACTATACTTATGTAGATGTAGATGCAGATGGTATGATTTCCGCAGGAGATACATTAGAGATTACAAGCATGGACCCAAGCTATGACTTTGATTTGTATGATTCTTGGTCTGATAGTTATGTTTCTGATTCAGGCGTCAATGGACCAAATATGCCTGGATTTGGAGGTATTCTTGCAACTATCAGTATGCTAGCTGCAGCATTTTTACTACCACGAAGAGATGATTGAACTATTCATCATCGAATACTTCGATCTCTGCGTTACGTTTCACTAGATCTGTAAATTTGGAAGTGTAGCGGGTGGCTCTAACAACATGATTATCAATCCAGTGATAGTTTCCTCCACGTGGTTTCCCCATTAATAATGAATGATAGTTGAACCCTTTTTCATGAAGCCACTTTTCTGTGACATTTCTATGATCTTCAGTCCTCGCCGTAAAGAAGCAGATATGGTGACCTTCACTGTACCATCTGTTAATAGTTTCAATGGCATCTGGATAAGCTTCTGCTGTTACCATTCTTTCGGGTTCTTCATTTGGTATATCTTCACCTACTGTTCCGTCAATATCGATAAGATAATTCTTTTTCCCAGCAGGTAATATAGGGCTTACTCTATTTCCCTCCTCATCCAAGGCCTCTACTAGCTTATTCATACTTAGCGCCCTGTAATAGTGTTCTTGAATTAGACCATTCATGGGTATCAAAATTACCGTTTTATGGAAATCAATATTCCTGATAATTACATTTTATATCCGCATTCCGAAGCATTATGAACGGAACCTGAGACGGAGTGCCGTGCCAGGAGCATATGACAGGAGCCGTAAATCTGCTGTAGTCAGAAGTATTTCTTCTAATTTCAGCAAAGCTCTCTCTAGTTATTTCGGCACAAAAACACCTAACCAAGAAGAAGCCAAAGGGTCTCATAATGCATATGTCACCGCTCTTAGAGCCCACGGAACAGAAGTAACTGTTTTACCAGAATTATCCGCTTTTCCAGATAGTTGTTTCGTTGAGGATACTGCTGTAATGGTGGACGGTAAGGCAATAATACCCAACATGGGACACCCCTCTAGGGAAGGAGAACAACAGGCAGTAATGGATCACATGAGTAATTTTGCTGAAATTATTCGAATGCCGAAGGGAGCAAAATTAGATGGTGGAGACATAGTATTCTTTGATGACAGATACCTTGTCGGTATTTCAACAAGAACAAATAAAGAAGGTGCAGATTTCCTTTCTAATTTTATCAAAGAGGACGGATATGATGTCGAATTAATCAATGTCCCCGAGACTACTTTACATTTGACAACAGTGTGTTCATCTCCTAGAGAAGGTACTATTATTGCTGCAGAAGGGCATCTCAAAGAAAATCAGGTTTCACACTTTGCTGAAGAAATTATTTGGATACCAAATAACGAAAGCTATGCATCTAACACGATTGGATATTCAAATGATAGGCTAATTGTTGCAGGAGGTTTCCCTAAAACAAAGAACATTCTTCAAAATGAGGGCTTCAGACTAATGTCTGTTGATATGGAACCAATAATGCAAGCAGACGGTTCACTTACGTGCCTATCTGTTTTCACTTCTTGAATCATTCCAACATATTAGTTGGGACAGCACCATATGCGTTCTCTCCAGCATCGCCTTCTTGAACGAACAGATAAATTAGGTAAATTGCTCCTATTAATGGAACCAAAGCAACGAACCACATCCAACCGGACATTCCGAGATCATGTAGCCTTCTAACAACAAGAGTTATCGAACCAGGTACTAACAGAATCGGTGCTAACACCATTAATGTAGGTAAAACAGGAATATCTATTATTGCTAAAATTATTGAACCAATGAACATCACCATAAAAAAGATATTTCCGCCTAAAACCCAGAACCAATAT
>CAXGTB010000228.1:0-2312 GCA_964012565.1 uncultured euryarchaeote
ATAATCGCAAACGTCGCAAAACCAACGCCGATGAAAAATTCATGGATGATGAATCGAATAAATTCATTCGGAGTTTAGAATCAACCAAAGGTACTGGCTGGATGACGGAGAAAAAATACAAACGAATGTTCACTGAAATTGAGGAAGGCCTTTCTGGAGTCATGGGCGATGGACCATTTGAATGGGTAGATCGGCGAGTATTCGATGCCGTCTTCGACCGTTTGACTTTGATGAGTTTATACAAACTCATGAAGTCAGGTATTATTGACACCTTGGATTTCCCTATCGCAAGAGGAAAGGAAGCACATGTATTCCATGGTACTGGAGAAAATGGACCAGTTGCAGTGAAGATATTTCACACTTCAAATGCAGTATTCAAAAATTTAGTTCAGTACATCGAAGGCGATCCTAGATTTGGAGGCTTGAGAAGAAGACACCGTGATCTTGTGGATATTTGGGTTCGAAAAGAATTCAGGAACCTATCTCGGCTAGAAAAGTGGGGATTAGCAGTTCCAAAGCCATTGGGTACTCACAAAAATGTCTTGGTCATGGAGTACCTTGGGACTCAAACAGCCCCTTCTCCTAGATTGCGAGATGTAGAGATTGTAGATCCTCAACCGGTGTATGAAGAACTACTAGAATTCCTTGCAGTTACATGGCAAAAAGCGAAAATGGTTCATGGTGATTTCTCACCATATAACATCATGTGGCATGGTGACAAACCAGTGGTAATCGATGTAGGACAAGCAGTAGTCCAATCTCATCCGAAGAGCCAGGAGTTCTTGGTCAGGGATGTCACAAGATTGGTAGAATGGGCCAATAAGAATGGTCTAGATGTAGAATTAGCAGAAGCGATGTATGATGTTCTCGAAATGGATTTATCCCATATGGATATGAAAGAAGAAGAGGAATAGGACCTACACATGGATTGAAGAAGGGTAGGCTTCACCCCCGACTCATGCGTCAATCGCTACCCAGAGTCCCAAAGGACCGCATAGCGGTTCTTATCGGTGCTAAAGGAGCCACTAGGCGTGAGCTGGAAAAAGCGGCTGGTTGCAAGAATATTCAGATCGATTCTAGCACCGGTGAAATAGAGGTTACTTGGCCAGATGCTGGTGATTATGATCCGGTCAAGGCACTCAAATTACCTGATGTAATCAAGGCAGTTGGCCGTGGAATGGCTCCAAGTCGTGCAATTCAATTATTGCGTGATGATTGGTTTTTCGAGATGGTTGATCTACGTGATCATGTTGGTAAGCGCTCTAACCAACAACGAAGGATTCGCGCACGAATCATTGGTTCAGAAGGTAAAATCCGCAAGATGATTGAGCAACATACCGGTACTGAAATTTCGATTTACAAGTCAACCGTAGTTTTGGTTGGTGAAGGATATGGCCTTTCAAGTGCGAGGCAAGCGATCGAAATGCTTGCTAGTGGAAGTGAGCATGGGACTGTCTTGAAGTTTCTAGAGAGAGAGCGTAAGAAAATGCGATTAGAAGCGCGCTCTCTTGATTCTATTGAAGAAAAACGGAGCGACTCCGAATCAAGTGATTTTTCTGGTTTGGTTCCAGGTCTTGCAGAGGTTGCAAACCGTAGAAACCGTCGTCTGAAAGCAGCTCAAGTTGATCCTGCAAACGAAGAGGAAGTCGCTGAAGTGATGGAATTATCAGAAGATGAAGAAGTCAGTTGGGAGGAGGAGTAATCCTTCTTTTCTGATACCAAGCGATTGCGAAACCTGCTACTAGTAATGCGATTATACTTGGTGCGAATGAAGGAACAACACCAACTCCTGTAACCGAGGCGCCAGTGACCATCATGTAGTGGTGATTATTCGTTTCATCTCGCTCATCTATTCCATTGGATGGGTCGATAACTAGGCGCAAATCCCATTGTCCTGTATTTGGTACAACATAATTCCAAACTATCGATTCACATCGGCACTCATCAGAAAGATTGCCTCCTTCGATGATTATGGTTTGCATTGTACTCCAATCTACACCGGAATTACGGTCAGCAGGTGCCGATTGAAGATAAACAGTAACTGCTCCACCATATGCTTGGTTTGCTTCGATCAAACTAGTTATTTCGATTTGCCCGTTCGTATCACCAGGTCTTGCTACCAATCTATCTACTCCTGTTTCAGTAGTATTCCATGAAAGGTCTAGTCCGGGTAAAATTTGGAAAGCGCTTGGGATAGAGACCAATTCATTTCCTGCATTGTCATTCACGATTGCCCTTACCATGAGATATTGTCTGGATTTTGTTGCCCATGAGGCTAAGCCCATTGAGCCGTCAAGCCCACTTGCTCCTAG
>CAXGTB010000229.1:0-2291 GCA_964012565.1 uncultured euryarchaeote
CAGGCAGGTGGAAAATAATGTCACTGAAAGGTAAGAATCAGAAATTCAAGGTCCTGCGCGGTGAAGGTGAAACCGCAGAATTGGAAGACTATGACCTCGAGTTAGATGAGGGAATGGTAGTTCTAGATTGCATGCATAGAATTCAGTATGAACAAGAGCCAGACCTCGCTGTTAGATGGAATTGTAAGGCAGGCAAGTGCGGTTCATGTAGCGCAGAAATCAATGGCCGTCCTAGACTAATGTGTATGACTAGGATGTCTGATGTTGTCGCAGAGACTCCTGAGGGACAACCAATTGAAGTTCGCCCAATGAAAACGTTCCCGCACATCAAAGACTTGGTAACAGACGTGTCTTGGAACTATGATGTGGCTCAGAGAATTGCGCCGATTAAGGGTCCAGAAGAGCCTGATTGGGAATTTAATCAACACGAAGCACACCGAGTACAGCAATTCAGAGAGTGTATCGAATGTTTCCTATGTGTGAATACGTGTCACGTTTTGAGAGATCACCAACTATTCGATGAATTCGCTGGACCAAGGAACTTGGTAAGGCTAGCTCAATATGAGATGCATCCTTTGGATACAGAGGATAGAATTCCAGAAATCAAGAAAGAATTCGGAGTAGAGTACTGTAACATCACAAGATGTTGTACTGAAGTCTGCCCAGCAGGAATTCAGATTACCGATGATGCAATCATCCAGTTGAAAGAGAGGGTTGTCGATAGATACTATGACCCTCTACAGCGCATCTGGAGAGTAATCACTCGCAATAAAGTTAGAATGTGAGAATCAGGCGGTTGTCCTCAATGAATGATTTGGATGATTCTGGTGATAACTTGGTTGAACCGCCTCACACTTCCAAATTATTTCAGCCGGGTAATGACCTGCTTGGATATATTCTCTTTTTGACATCCTTGATTCTATGGGCTGAGGGAAAGAATCTACGTTCAGTTAACGTCCTTCTGATAATTATTGCAATATTTTGGCTCGCAGTTTACCTTTTGACCAAGACTAAACTATTCACAAAAAAAGAATTAGATTTGACTAAGCCAAGTCGTAAAAGAAAGTTGAAACTCCTGTCCCTGATTATCGTGGTCTTAGTTGCTGTAATGGTAGTTTCAACAACTATTGCCTTGAACTTTTCAGATGATTTTGGCGGTGATGCACCAGAATATGATTCTCCCAATTACAAGGATGGTTCATTCGAAAATGTAGAGTCTACCAGCATGTCAAACCCAGAATCGTCAACCTGGGACACATTAGGACAATACATGGTAAGCGATAATTGCCGTTCACCCGATGAAGTGCTACCATCGATAGCCTTCGAATTGAAAGATTTAGAAGATGGTGAATTCAGTGTTTCATGGTTTGGCCATTCCACAGTTCTCCTTCACACAAACGAGTTCTCTCTAATTACAGACCCCGTGTTTAGCACAGGCGGGGCAGGACCGCTGTCCCTAGGACCGAACCCCTTCCCCTATGAGGACGATTACACGGTAGATGATTTACCAGAAATTGATTACGTCTTCATTTCACACGATCACTATGATCACTTAGACAAGAATACTGTCAAGGAGTTATCAAATTCGATATTTTATGTTCCTTTGGGAGTTGAGACACACTTAGTTGAGTGGGGGGTAGATGAAGAAAACATAGTCGTGTTTGACTGGTATGATGAAGCGAATGTGTCTGAGGATTTGTTTGTCGCCTTCGCTCCTTCACGTCACTTTAGTGGTAGAGGAATTGGTGACCATAGTTCTACACTATGGGGTTCTTGGATTTTCGAATTTTATGATACTAGTATCTACTTCAGCGGAGATACTGGATATATGGAGGAATTCAAGAATATCACTGCCAAGTATGGTCCATTTGATTTAGCATTCTTGGATTCAGGTCAATACAATGTGGCGTGGGAACACGTGCATATGTTACCTGAACAAGTAATTCAAGCTGCTATTGATCTGAATGCTTCAGTCTCCATTCCAATTCACATATCAAAGTATGAACTCTCTCTCCATCATTGGTATGAACCCATGGAGTTGGTCTCTACCTTGGGTGGCGAAAAGAATGTGACTATTGCTACACCAATGCTAGGTAGCACATTCATTTTCGGCAAGGAAATACCTCAAGATACATGGTGGCGAGGTGTTAGTGAGTGTAGTGATCCATTCCTTGATGACTACCCTTTGCTTGAATACGCATTGATTTACACAAACGTAGTTGGAATCTTGTGGATTGTAGTTCCACGATTCAAGAGCAGAGGCAATTCCGCTGAAGAAGAATAGTTCACAA
>CAXGTB010000230.1:0-2262 GCA_964012565.1 uncultured euryarchaeote
ATAGGCAGTATCGTGGCCGATGAGATTCCTAGGGTGAATGTAGCGGTCAAAGACCGAATACTCCTCCATCTTTTACAGGAGGACGAACAGGCAGATCGATATGTTGTATCCGTCGCATTAACCCGACCTGGAATTGCAGAGGCATGTGCTCAACATCCTCCAAACGTGAGTAGAGCAATGAGGACTCTTTTGAGAAAGCGGCTAGTTAGTGAACATTCACGCTCAATCCGCGGCGATGACAGACGTCAAAAAACCTGGCAATTAACAGACGAGGGCCGCGCAGAGGCAAAGCGAAGACTGGCGCAACTCTCTGATTTGAAAGTTCTAATTAGGGATGAAACAGATACTCTACTAGAAGTAGAAGCCGGACAAGCAGCAAGCCGTTTACAGGCCGAATTGTCTTTGTTACAAATTCTTCTTCATGCACAGCATGAAGGTGTTTTGACCTTTGGAGATATTAGATTCGGATTAGTTACTAAACAAATGGAAGATGAGGATTTACCGCCTCCTGGAAGGCTAAAGCTGCTTGCAGGGGCACATGCCACATATCACACATCACCTCCAAAGACAAGGCCTGTTCACGGCAGATTAGATGCTACTGAAGGCCTGACTAATTGGTTTGAGAAAGGTACTCCTTGTGTGGTTATTCATGGAATTGCAGGAATTGGAAAATCAACACTAGTAGCGAATTGGTTGGGCGCTCACATGTTAGAAGTGCCTCATCTTTCCGTATGCTGGTATCCATGCCAGCCATGGGACAAAGCAGTGGGTTTGGCAGTTTCACTTCTACACAGATTTGGAGTAGATGACAAGCACGACCCATACCAACTAATGGAAACTCTACCCCTCACTCCGGGCGCAGAATTCGATGTCGATTCTTGGCGTCGCAGGTTGTTGGCATATCTTACAGATGCCAGAGCAATTAGAGAGAGATTCGTGGGAGAATCAGGTGGTCCTCCTCCTTATTGGTTGATTGTTCTAGACGATGTGCATCATGTTTCAAGCGAAGCCAAGGACTTGCTGGGAGCATTACTTGATATTTCGAAAAAGGCCCCGCTGCGCCTTGTATTCGTCTCACGAACCACTTTGAGTGTTTACGATAGGCGAGATGTTCATACTCGTGATTTGGTCGAAGAAATTCCTTTGCAGGGACTTTCTGTTGACGAGATAACCACCTGGGTGGAGGACATGGGCGGCACCCCCCTCCCTCCCGAAGACGTCCATCGCCTAACAGGGGGGCATCCTCTTGCGTTGGAACTCTTGGAAATTTATGGCCAGCCTACTCATGGCGATTGGCTGAAATTTTTGGATGAAGAGATCATCAATCACATGCCAGCAGAAGAGCACGAATTACTTGCAACACTAGCAGTAGCCGAATCACCAATTCCTTGGAGCAAATTATCCGAAGCAGTCAACTGGGAGGGTAGCCCTCCTGAAAGGCTGCTAACCTACGGCCTTCTTCTTGAACTAGATGAAGGAATGTGGTTGCATGAGGCACTAAGGGAAAGATTCCTCAGAGAAGTAGGTAGTGCTTCGACTAAGCGAAAAAAGAGCCTTCAGTGATCAGAAATCACTCGCAGACATTTGTTGATTCAACCAGTTTGTTAATACTGGCTTTGGAACCATTCCAGTTTGGTTAGCGACCATTTTTCCATTGTGGAAAAGGAATAGTGCTGGAATTCCACGGACTCCTAGCTTAGCAGCATTCATTGAATCCGAATCTGTGTTTACCTTCGCAATTGTAACAGGCATTTCTGCAGCAACTTGCTCTAGCACAGGCCCAAGAGCCTTGCACGGTCCACACCATGGAGCCCAGAAATCCACTAGGACCCATTCATCTGCGTTAATCGCATTATCAAAATCTGCATCTGTGACGGACTTAACCTCGCCCATTATCTCACCAACCCTAGCCACCTTGGTCACTCCTAAGAGGGTTTGTACACCCCAATACTCATCACATGGCCCCTACTCGGGCTAAATGAGAGGGTAGTCTGTGATTATCGCACCATCTGTTTTAACGGCTGACCTTGCAGACCTAGGAAACGCATGCAGCGAAGCAGTTGAAGCAGGTCTGAATTGGCTCCATCTCGATGTTATGGACGGTAATTTTGTCCCAAATCTTACGTTTGGTCCACCGGTGATTGCGAAGTTGCGCAAAGCTCTCGGAGAAGGGCCAATTTTTGATGCGCATCTTATGATCGAGAATGCTGAAGATTCCTTCCAGCAATACATAGATGCTGGATGCAATCATATTTCAGTACA
>CAXGTB010000231.1:0-2254 GCA_964012565.1 uncultured euryarchaeote
ATGGGATGGCCAAGCAATATCTGCATGGCCAGGTGCTGCTGATTCCTTTGGCATGATGATTAACTCTGCAGGATATGTGTTCACTTCTCTTCACCTAGTTAGCGCTGGAGAATTATGGGCAGTTACTAACCCTGCAGTTGCAGGCGCTGGTTTGTACTTGGATGCTGATGGAGATGGTTGGACTGGAATGCAAGAAATTTCTTGTGATACAGACCGCATGACTTCTTCATCTACTCCAAGTGACTTCGATGAAGATGGCCGTTGTGATTCAATGGACACTGTCAACAATCTACCCGCAGTAGGGGACTCAAGTGTTCTTACTCAAGGAGCAGACTTCGCATGTGCAATTCTTGCCAATGGAGGAATCGAATGTTGGGGTACCAACGCCTATGGTCAACTCGGAGGATCTGCTTCTGGAACATCATGGCCAACTGGCTTTGAATCAGTGGACATAGATGCTGGAGAAAACCACGCTTGTGCACTTTCATCCGCTGGAGAGATTATGTGTTGGGGTAGAAACAACGTGGGACAGATTGGTACAGGAGCAATTTCATCTCAAGAAAGTCCTACTGTTATCACACTACCTAATAATCACCAAGCTGCTGACTTAGCAGTAGGTGCAAACCACAATTGTGTAACAACAACAACCAGCCAAATTTACTGTTGGGGTGACGGTGGAGATTCACAAACCGGAGAATATTACGTCACAGATCCTTCTGCAGGATACGATGATGACTTTGAAGCAGCAACAATCAGTTCCGATTGGACCTTGGAAGGAACTACAGGTCAATTTGGCTCTCAATGGAATATTGATACCTCAGACGCTTCATCTGGTAGCAATTCATTCAAATCGAGCGGGCATGTCTCTTCTTCAGACATAGGATTTTCAATAACTACAATGTTTACAAGTGGTGCTGTTTCCTTTGATTACAAAACAGATACATGTCCTAGCCTAAGCGGTTGTGGTGACAAATTGTCATTCTCTATCGATGGAGTTGAGATCAATTCCTCAAAGGGACAAATGAGCAATTGGGCATCATTCAACAGCAATATCACCTCTGGTATGCATACCCTCAGGTGGTCTTTCATCAAAGATGGGGCCTCTTCAAATGATGCAATGGGAGACTATGTCGCAGTAGATAATATCCAAATTCGAACAGGATTTAGAATCGAAAGTGGAGGAGTTATTGATTCTCCTGAGATTATGAACCTGAACGCTGGTGGTCTAACCGATTCAATTGTTGCAGGAGAAAGACATACTTGCGTAACTAACCACTTAGACGAAGTTTGGTGTATGGGTTACAACGGTGGAAGCAGTAAAATGGTTCTAGGAAATTCAAGTACCACTGCTACAAACTCTTCATCACTGGTTAAAGTCGATATTGGCTTTGGAACCGATTCAGTACGCTCCATAACTGCAGGATATGACACCTCTTGTGCTATCCTAGACAACAGTACTCAAGCAGTATGTTGGGGACAAAGAAGTGACTGGAGCGATTCTGGTGCAACAACTAGATCTGGTGAATTACTCCTAGGTTCATCCAGTCCATCCAACAGCGGAACTGTAGTTGACTTAGGTGCTGCAGGCGACCGAATTTATTCAATCGCAATGGGTGAATCTCATGCATGTGCTATTGTTGAAAATACAGTCGAATGTTGGGGTGTCGAAGAATCTGGTTCATTTGGACAAGGCTCTAGCACGACAACTGCATACAGTACACCACAGACAATTTCTGTACCTTCAGGATTAACTGCAAAACAGATTGTAATCGAGCATTCAATCGATTCAACATGTGGTGTATTCGAAGACTCCAGTGGCACCTCGTCAGTAATCTGCTGGGGTGACGAAACTGCAGTAGGATATTCTGCTTCTAGTCCAGTTACTACACTTGCAGATTCACCAGTTGAAGATAGCAATGGCAACGAAATCATACCTTCAGATGATTCACTCTCTCCGTATGATATCGTAGACCTCCAATCTGGTTACGAACACACATGCGCCTTATCTCGTCAAGGATTGATTAAGTGCTGGGGATCAAATCAACAAGCGCAATTAGGCATAGCAGGGAGTGGATGGAACTCTATAAGACTTGGAGATAATATCAATGAAATGGGCATTAATTTGCCATATATCGATTTAGGAGCAAATGTTACAGCAACACAACTGAGTGTAGGAAAATTTCACAATTGTGTTATTGTGCAATCTAGCGTAGATAGTAGCATGAATGGAAAGGTCATGTGCTGGGGTTACAAT
>CAXGTB010000232.1:0-2252 GCA_964012565.1 uncultured euryarchaeote
ACGTGCTCAACGCCCATGTCATGAGCGATTGACACTTCTTTGATGATGTCTTCAGGACTGCGCCAAATCGGTACTCCTTTTTTTGGTTCAATACAGAATTTACATCCACGCTTGTAGCGAACACAACCTTGGTAGACTTCTACTTCGTAAGTTAGTGGTCCATCCAAATCTGGATTGTGAGTGACTGCCTTCGAGCGAGCACCTGCTTGCGCCCATGCGGTCCATTCCTCTGCAGTGCGTCTCTGGTGCTTCCATTCCTCACTGGATAGGAAATATGCAAGCGTTGCATCAGTATCTTGCAATGCTAAGAATAGGTTGCGCCGCAGAGGGCTCCATCCTTGATGTCGCCATCCTCTAATCGCCCACCCACCGCATAAGATGGGTGTATCGCCTGGTGCTGCTGAGATAATCTCCTTTGTTTCACGGAAAGAAATAGGTGTCCCACGGAGGTATTTCCCGGGGACTATCGCTCCAGCTAGAACCACTATTCCTAGGCGGTTTTCTAGAGAAGGCGGATTGATGCGATAGGAATCGATTGGACAGTATTCGTATGAAATTCCTTTTTCTTCAAGCACT
Source organism: uncultured euryarchaeote (assembly GCA_964012565.1). Classification (GTDB taxonomy): domain Archaea; phylum Thermoplasmatota; class Poseidoniia; order Poseidoniales; family Poseidoniaceae; genus MGIIa-K1. Next base: position 577 of record CAXGTB010000232.1, read on the forward strand.
CCACAAATGTATCTGATATGGAATCCGACATAAGGTGGAACACCGAAAGCCGCAGGCTCGTCTTCGTAGCCATCAATGATGAGCCAGGAGGCATCCTGGGACTCACTCATTTTTCCACCTCATTCCTTTGGACGTCGACGCTTCTTCTTTTTGGCGTCTTCTTCCTCTTCAGCAAGAGCACGCAATTCACGAGATGATTTGCCACCGGAGTTTCCTTTCTTGTTGTCTCTGCTCTGAGGCTTAGAGACATCTACCTTGATGTTACGACCCATGAAATCAGTTCCATTGAGTTTGGCAACAACCTCCTCACCTTTTGATTCAGGTTGGATGGTTACGAATGCAAAGGCCTTCTTTCGACCAGATCTATCTGTTGCCCATTGGACGTGTACTTTGTCGCAAAGGTCTTTGAATAAAGCATTCAAATCGTCTTCACTAGCCTTGAATGGAAGGTTTCCGACATACAGTCTTGCTCCTTGTGGGCGAGCACGCTTAGGTTTCTCATCTCTAGGAGCATCAGCATCTCTGACACCAATTCTGCGACCCTTGATTTTCTGACCATCTAGTTCCGCGATTGCTGCATCTGCCATGTTTTTGGACTCATAAGTGATGAAACCAAACCCACGAAGATTACCAGCATCATCACGCATCAATGCGAAATCAGTGACCTTACCATGTTTCTTGAACATGCTACGAACTTCATCTTCTTCAACGTCTCTTGAGAGTCCACCAACGAATAACCTGCAGCCGGGTGCTGCTTTCTGTCTGCGACCACGACCGCCTTGTCCGCCTTCGCCTTCGAATCTAAAGTAAGTGCGCTCACGGCCATCCTCACGAATGTCTTCTGCGATGTATGTTGCACGTCCAGCACTTCCTTTGGAGAACAGGGCTTCAGCTTCTCCACCCCAGCGCTTACCAGCGCCATTTAGTGCAGCCTTTCCAGCCTCGCCGCCAAAATCATCGGCAAGAGCACGGAATGACCTTTCGCCATTTGTTCTGCAAACCACGTTCCAATCTCCGTTTTGTTCAGCCTCGTATGTGTCTCCACATGAAGGACATAGTGCCCATAGAACTCCACAGTCATCGTCTTCACGCATGTCGATTCGGATTACGTTACCAGCTTCTGAGACCTTTGCACGGACGATGTCACGTCGGCGGAGGCCGTCGGCAGTATTGTGTAGGAATCTGTCTGTGATTTTTGTTACGTGGAACTGGGCGTATTCTTGGTCGGCCATGATAGAACGATTTGGCTTGCCTTCTACGCTTAGGATCCTGATTTCTCCGGACTTTTCATTGAGTTTTACGACTTCTCCGATGACTGTATCACCTGCTTGAATTCGTAACATTTCGTTGTAAGTGTGCACACTAACAACGCCATCAACTTCGCTTACAACGCCAGTTAGTAATGCGATTAGGTTTCCATTTTCTTCTGCTGTGCCCTTGCCTGGGCTGTTCTTATCAGTAGATCCAACTACTGTTCCGGGGGTGACGATTGTCGCCATAATTTCACGCTCATATTTTGGGGAATCACCCTACGGGTGACGGGAAGGGGATAGTTGAGGCGGGGGCTGTTTGCTTTTGAACCCCTATCCTCGAGTAAATCGCCAGCATTTGATCTGAGTTACACCCATTTTCGAATTATGATGCTGATAAGTTGCAGGCATTCTAAACTCTCCTTG
>CAXGTB010000233.1:0-2249 GCA_964012565.1 uncultured euryarchaeote
AGCCAAAGAATTGGGAACCACATTTTGTAATACCATTTCATGTACAGTAGGCAGCGAATTCCAGCTGCTGATCTGATGTATGATTTGCCATTTCTTATCAAATAAACAGAATCTGCATCTTGCTGTTTTTTTGGCATTTTAGAGATCATTTCTTGAGCATCTTCTGAAAGTATTGGGCGATATCCAAGGTCCTGTCCCTTTGCAATTCGTTTGTCGATGAATACGGCTAAACGATGACAGAGGCCACAATCACCGTCAAGCAATAAAAAATCACGACCCATTAATTCTCAACCTCCTTTATTGGCCAAGTTAGAACGCGTACTCCGCTTGATGCGTGAACGTATTGTGGTTTCATGGCATCAATTCCTAGATTATAGCACTCTGTAAGAGAGTTGTTTGTCACCTTAACCTCAGCTTCTTGAAATATCCAAGGCTCATGTAAAGTGTATGCCATGTGTAACTTTCCATTCATTTCCGTGTATAGTGAATATCTCTCAAATAGGAAGTATTCTAGAGAATTCTTTCTGGCTTGCATTTTGTCTCCAATAAACTTGCATTCTCCTTCAAGTCTTGCACCATCACTGACACGTTTTGACTTCCAAATGAAATTATTATCTTTCTTTTTCAAATCACACTTCGCATAACGGTATGGTAAACCGTAAGCCCGAGGAGCATGCCAACATGTAATTCTGCTTTGAGCGTCAAGTGTTAGAAACAAAACTCCAGGTATGCCGTTCTTTGTAACGTATGTTCTGATATTGAATTCCGGGAATGTGGATATTCCCGGCACAGCAGGGAGAAATCGTGGACGGACGTTCTTCATTTGGAAGGGTATAGTTCCAACGTAAGCCTTTCCTTCATACAGATCTAATTCAAGTCCGTCCGGCAAGTAAATCTCTAATTTACTCGGTTCGACCTCCCAATGCATGAAGGTAAGATTTCTCCATTCCTGTGATAGCGCATGTGGTCTATCTGGAAGAGGGAAGGGAACATGATCTCTGCTAATTTTCTTAACCATTGAAAACACTCAGTAAACCAATATTGCTTGCGTAGATTAAACCGTTTACAAGGCACCAGATTGAAATTGGAACTAATGCCCATCCTAGTGCTTGCGAAAATGGCCCAGATCCAAATGAACCAAATGTTCTGGAAAGGGGTCCTCCCCATGATGCAACGAATCTTATTATCAAAGTTAGAACACCTGCTGCTAATACATGCACAAAGAGCATAATAGGGCCCATTACATAACCAAATCCTCCAGTCAATGTAGTTGCAATTACTGCTTGTGGTAAAGTAGCAGGATTAGCTAACCAGATGAACCATCCCATCCAGAATCCGATTAGGAGATCTCTTTCGAAATCTTCTAATTCTCTCCAATTTCTAAAAGGTTCGGAAAATAATTTGTAAACTTGTCCTGCAATGAATTTGATTTCCCTAGGGGTTCCAACCATAGCCGCTCTAACCGCTGCCGTGACGAACCAAATTAGCAAGCCAAGGTCTACCCAACCCCGTGCATCATTATCAATAGGCAACATTGATGCCAAAAATGGTGCTAAATTAACCAAGAGGAAACCAAGACCTCCTGCTAATGCTACACTTCCCCACAATGAACCTGGAACTAATGGTTCCTCAGAAACCTCATATTTTTTCCTAGGAAGTGCTACGAACAGCATTGCAAGTCCTGGTCCCCAAAACAAACTCAGAGTATCGAATGTGGATTGTTGTCCTCCGTAGTCTATGGCATCAATTGCATCAATAATCTCATCAGAACCTGCTGATTTACTAGCAGCGAATGCTATATGTCCTGATGAGTCAATTACGACAATAGAATCAGAAACGCCCATCGGCATTCGTTGCGCGAACCTACTTTCACTATCATCGATTAGAACAGGCCATGTTGCCCCAGTAATGTTCGCAATTATTTCCAAATCGTCCATTCGAACATTTTCACCAGTAACAACTTGTACTATGCTTACTTCTCCATCGGTTTGGTCTGCAACGTTTTCTAATTGCTTGCTTTGATCTACTGCATTTGATGATGCAGGTAGTGTTATACCAATCACTACTGCCTTTTTCCCGTCTAATAAATCATCTAATGAGACCGAACCATTACCGTTTTGATGAAGAATGAAGGAAGGCGATCTGGCATCTGATGAGACAAATGATTCGCCTCCCATATCAGGTATTGAACTGGCAAGAGGTATCATCAGTAATGCCATTACTACAAGGGCAGCAATCAATGGCAATGG
>CAXGTB010000234.1:0-2248 GCA_964012565.1 uncultured euryarchaeote
GGAATGCCTCTCTCAGATTCAAGTGTCGTGTCATCTCCAAGAATAAATCCAATGTCATCAATCTCAAAATTGGCGGGTAGTTGGCCTGAATATAGAATTGGAGAATCTGCTTCTAACCTGATGATTGGACATCCCCATTCATCCAGTGTCATGTCTAAACCTCCACCTCCGTCATAGATACCAGGGCTCCTTTCTATCCAGTGTCCTCTTGGGGGCATAGGCTCCTTGATCACAGCTGCTATTTTTCCTGCTACCGCTCTTTCTTCAGCATGGATTCCTTTGAGTTCATTTGATACAAATTTGATACGTCTAGCAGGGCCAGGTCCTCCAAGTAATATCATTGTGAATTCTACGTCTTTTCTCATTCCATGGCTTGTTAGAATCGATGACATGAGAGCCCTAATCAGGACATCCATCCTACCAGCTCCTCCAGCCAGGTCATTAAGTGGCAACTTTCCCTTAGCCATTGCTCGAGTTCCTACAATGGCGAAACGACGCAGAAAAATCACCTATTGTTTTCAATTACGGAGCGGATTGCATTACACATATCTTGTTCAGTTTCAAGAATGAAATGTGCTCCATGAGAGTCTACAAGCCAACCTCTTGGTTTACCTTCCTTGCCATAGTCTTCCATTCTGTTAGCAATAGTTGCTGTCATTCCTGCAGATTGAATTTGAGCGTGTGCTCTGTGAACTAGATCTTTCTGCTTGATTCCGCTTTCTAATTTGAAACCAATTCGTACTGCTCCATTACATGATTCTCTCAATTCGGTAATGTGCTTTGCACCTTCCTTCAGTTGAATATCGAGGTCACCCTGTAGTGATGCAATTTTACCTTCAACTGGGTCTGGAATTACATAATCTAAAACTGCAGCAGAATGAATCCAAACATCGATGTTATCCTTTGTTAGTGCCTTTAATTCTTCAAGCATGTCATCTGGATCTGGACATTTTATGTCTAAAGAAAGCCAATTCGGTTTGTCTATTGTTGTAACACCACTTACGCATGTAACATCCATTCCATGTCGATATAGATCGCTTGCAATCATGTATCCAGTGTAACCACTTGAGGTATTTTGCACGTAGCGAATATCATCAATTGCTGTTCGAGTTGCACCGAGTGTAATCACCACAGACGTTGAATTATTGTTGACAAGATTACCTAATCTAGCAACAATTTCCTCATGGTTTGGAGTCTTTCTCTTGCCTTCTTCCTCAGCACCCCAAAGTACCTTCACTCCTGATTTGACACACTGTACTACTAAATCTTCAGTTACCGGATCATGAGCGAGATCGTTGTGCATAGAAGGCACCATCATTATCGGGCAACCTCTCCCTCTTGCGGCAGATAGAGCCATCAGTAGTGGACCGTTCATTAGTCCGTGAACAAATGAAGCGATTATATTGCGTGTTGCAGGTGTTACAAGGACAGCATCGAAACCAGATAATCCTGACAAATCTCCATCCCAATCAGTAATGACTTCTCCTTGAGATGCCCATCTGACTGCCATAGGTGTGATAATTTCTTGAGCTGAAGGTGTCATTATTACCGACACTTCTGCACCATGTCTCCTTAATTCCCTTGCCAATCTTACAGTGTCAACTGCTGCGATTCCACCTGTCACTCCAAGTAGGATATGGCGTCCACTAAGTGAACTTCCACGAACCTCCACATCGGTGTCACGCATGAATATGCCACAAGCCACTGCTTCAATACGCCTTCGCTAGATAACTAGATTGATTCGAGAACAGATAACCGGACATTTCAATTGTAAATCTCACGTGGTTGACACAATGGCCGATGCCGATGATATGATTCTTGCAGGCTCAAGGCCTCAACATTCGAATCCAATTGATGCTCTCCACAGTCGAACCTCATTTGTTTTTGTAGTGGATTCACTCATCGTGACATTTTTTTCCTATTCACTCTTTGGTTCATTAGCGATTATACCGGGGTTATTCTTTTTGGCAGTGTGGTCTGGTTACAAAAACAGGTCTGCTTGGGCGTACTGGTTCGTACCAATCACAATAGGAGGATTGACAATAATCTTTTCACTTCTGCTTTTCATTAATGTATATTCGCTTCTGCAAGGGAATATAGGTGGGCTGATATTTGCAGTAATTTTAGGCTATGCTATCTTTTCTTCAATAAGATTCGTTCGGGTTCACTTTCATCCAGTTTACAAAATGGGCTACAGTGGTCATTCGATTTATGATGAACAAATCAATCTACCAGCAAATGAAATGCT
>CAXGTB010000235.1:0-2194 GCA_964012565.1 uncultured euryarchaeote
TTCCTATTTCAGTAGGAGCTGCAATCTACCTTGAAGAGTATGCGAAACCAACACAGACAACAAAACTAATTCAGGCACTCGTAACAAATCTTGCAGGTGTTCCATCAATTGTTTTCGGTATGTTTGGATTAGCAATCTTCGTAAAGGAGGGTGGAATTGGCTGGGGATTAGGTCCATCGATCTTGGCTGCCGGATTGACAATGGGTGTAATGGCTATGCCAATCATTGTATTAGCAGGCCAAGAAGCACTGAGAAGTGTTCCAAGGTCTCTAAGGGAATCTGCATACGGTATCGGCTGTACTAGATGGCAAGTTACCAAGGACCACGTATTGCCTTCTGCTATGCCAGGAATTATGACTGGTAGTATTCTCGCTATGAGCAGAATAATGGGAGAAGCAGCACCATTGGTTGTCGTTGGTGCAGCAGCAATGGTACTGTTTGACCCAGAGCCGCTTGCCGGCCTGAGTGGAAGTGGACAACTGAACTTTACTGTAATACCAATTCAAATATATTTCTGGACATCTGAGCCAGGAGCAGAGTGGCATTCATTAGCGGCAGTTGCTAGTATTACTCTCATCGGTTTACTAGTTGCAATGAATAGCATTGCGATAGTATTGAGACAGCATTTCAGAAGGAGGCTAAATTCATGAGCGAAAAAATTGGTGGAGAAGAAGTACCGGATTCAACAAGAAGTTTGGATATTGATGGTGAAGTAGAACTCATGGTAGAGGACTTAGACCTGTGGTATGGTGACAAGCAGGCCCTGTATGGTGTATCTTTGCCTATTGCAAAGAATAGTGTCACTGCGCTGATTGGTCCTTCTGGGTGTGGGAAGAGCACACTCCTGAGAATGATGAACAGGATGAATGACTTAATCCCTATTTGTCACTATGACGGTAAAATTACAGTGGGGAAAACCGAGATAACCGCAAAGGATGCCGATTTGGTTGAAATAAGGAAAAACACAGGAATGGTTTTCCAAAGGCCAAATCCATTTCCAAAATCAATTTATGACAATGTTGGATATGGTGTAAAGTTGCACACTAAACCAACTCGAGAAGAACTGGACTCAATCGTAGAAAAATCACTCAAAAGAGCAGCGATTTGGGATGAAGTCGCGGACAGGATGCATGATTTGGGAACTTCCCTTTCCGGCGGTCAGCAGCAGAGATTGTGCATTGCTAGAACCATTGCAGTCGAACCAGACATCATTTTGATGGATGAACCATGCAGTGCTCTCGATCCGATTGCAACTGCAGCCATCGAAGAATTGATCTTAGAATTGAAGAAGGATTTCACAGTAGTTATTGTCACTCACTCGATGTCACAAGCAGCTCGTGTTAGCGATTACACTGGGTTTATGTATCTTGGAAGGCTTGTAGAATTTGGAGAGACAGACAAGATATTTTCTGACCCAGATTTGGAATTAACCAAGAGATACATTACCGGAAGATTTGGTTGAGGTGAAAAAATGCCGATTAGAACAGGATTAGATGACAGATTGAATATCGTAAGAGACGAGTTAAAGCTCTATTTCGCTGAAGCTAGGGAAGCCTATTCTGATGCGATTGGAGCATTCACTAAACTAGATTCACAGGTTTATTCGGAAGTCAAAAAAATACGCCAACACGCTAGGGAAGTGAATTGGGATTTGACAAATGACCTCCTTTTGATTCTCGCACTAAATCAACCATTGATGGGTGATTTGCGTGTAGTAGCAGCATACCTACGTGCTGTCGACACTGTAGAGAGATTAATTCGACATGCAAGAGATATTGCAAGGTCTGACCGCTCAATTGACGAGAATGCAGATGAGTTGCCTCAAGTTATTGTGGATGCGGTATTGGGAATGCACACCAACATGGATGATATGGTGAAAATTGTTGCAAATTGCTTGACAGAGATGGAAGAGATTCCAGCTGATGATGTGAGGTCGATTTGGCTTTCAATCAAAGAATCTCACAAGAAAGCAGTCGATGCTTTGAGCAGCCTGGACTCAGAAACTATGGGTGGAAAGGCATCCCGTCTGGAAGTTGTAAACATCGTTAGCAGAGTTGAGCGCTCTGCGTACAACGTAGTTAGACTTGCAAGTCTATGGCATCATGCTCTAAACAATGAGAATATTATTCTCGATGCTTAATCACAAGAATCCGAAAGCATCGTACTTCTGTGCGAATGTGTAAATCATAATTGG
>CAXGTB010000236.1:0-2160 GCA_964012565.1 uncultured euryarchaeote
TTTTTCACAGAGTCTCTAATGTAAGCAGATTCAAACACGCGAAGTTGGAGGGTTGTACATGGCGAATGGTAGGTTGACCTTGGTCGGCGAATCGGACAAACGTCCGTCTCGCATCCACCATTTGGTCAAGGCTCCTGCAAATACTCCTTGGGCTCAGGAAAAAAAGAACTCTTGGGATGCGAAATTTCCAGCAACGGTTTACTACACTCCAGAAACACTAGCAGACGGCACACCTACAACCGCTTTGACAGTCATTTTACGAACCAAGGGTTGCCATTGGTGGTGGTCAAGCGGTTGCACATTTTGCGGTTATTTTAACGATACAAGAGATGATGTTACAAGTGACGATTTACATGCCCAGTGGGAAAAGTCATTAGCAAAATTCGAGGATTTTGATTCTATGGGGATGGTTAAGGTTTACACTTCAGGTAGCCTACTTGAGGATAGAGAAATCCCTCTTGATTTTCAAGAAAGAGTGCTCAGAGATTGCCATGAAATGGGTAAAGAATTGGTAGTTGAAAGCCGTACTGAGCAATTAACGGTAGAGAAATTAGATTGGGCAACAAAAATCAATCCAAAGTTCTCAGTTGCAATTGGTCTTGAGGCGTATGACGATGAGGTATTACGATTCCACGTAAACAAAGGATTTACCACAAAAAGCTGGGATAGGGCGGTTGAAAACCTCAGTAAATTCGGATTAAGAATCAAGACTTACTTGATGTTTAAACCTCCTTTCATGAGCGAAGGTGATGCATTAGCGCATGGTGCGAAATGGATTAGAGATGTTGCACAGAGGAGCGATGAGATCAGTGTTAATCCAATGAATATTCAAAGAGGAACTGTGATTGATAGGCTGTTTAGAGCCAATGAGTACCGTCCTCCTTGGCTCTGGTCATTGATTCAATTAATCCAGGACGTGCACTATGATATCCACCCAACCAATTCTGGTAATGGATCAGCAGATCAGATTAGCCGATTAATCATCCACCCCACAGCAGGAGGAAAGGTTAGAGGCGCGCATAATTGCGGGACTTGTGATGATGAAGTCGTTGCCGCAATTGAGCGTTATTCTGTAAGTGGAGATATTCATGAATTGGACGGTTTAGATTGTGAGTGTAAACAGGTTTGGCAAAGCGAAATTGAATTGGATAGACAGATGCCAATACCGCTTGGTTCAGGTAAAAATCGTAGAGGAGATGCCTTCCTACATCTTCGCTCACCATGACAATTCGCTGGTCAATGTTTATGACTGTACCAACGGTGGCGTAAATGACCCCTACGGGGTCAAGGTGATGATATGACCAATAACACCATACTGCCAGATGTTTCAGAAGGAGCAGCAGAACCGTCTGCGTCTCGTGTAATTCTTGTATTGATGAGTATAGGCTTAGTTGGCCTGATTGCAATGTTTAGCAATATTTTCGGCTGGGATAATGTACCTGTAATTGGAGAGATTGTTCCATTCATGGACAATCTTGGAGGTTCTGGAATTTGGTACTATTTGATCGGCATATTGGTTGGATGTGGAATGATTGTTGCAAATCTAGTCGGAGGCGTCCTTTCGGACTGAGGTGGAGTTGTTATGTCAGAAGCATTTACAACATCTGGAATAATAATCGTATCCTTCCTTCTTTTCACATATTATGTGCAGAAAGGATTCGGAGGAATGAGTACTCCTTTGCGTCAATTTGGTATGTTCTTGTTGACAAAAGCAGCGGGTCCTGCTGCTGATTTATTCCAAGAAAGAGAAGGAAGTGGAGCAAAGACATGGATGCAAACCGGCGTATTCTGGTTACTGCTTGCTGGTGTAGGCGGGTTCCTATCTGCTTGGCATAATTATGACGCAGCAGCTCTCGACTCCCTTTCCAATGTAGGCTGGGCATACGATGATGGTAGCGCACTATCATACTTCAACGAAGTAGCGATGTCAACCGCGATTTTCGCAATACTAGTCGGTGGAATTTTGGTAGCACATACTAGAACTACCGGTGCAAAATTGGCAAGTGAAGCAAATGCAAGCATGATCGCAATGGCTTGGACGGCACAGGTTTTGGTAGGACTAGTTCTGTGTGTTCTCAATCACTGGGAGTGGTTGGATTACGGTGCTAGCGAAGCAGCATTGTATGGTTTAGTATCAGGATTGCTAGTTCTTAGCCTTCT
>CAXGTB010000237.1:0-2159 GCA_964012565.1 uncultured euryarchaeote
AAAGAAAGTCGCGCCACATAATTTCAGTCCTAACCCAAAAGTTCACTCTTGCTTTGTAGAAATGACGCCTAGTGGAGAGGTGTTTGAGTGTGATAAAAGGCTCGTAAAACAAGTGATTCATACTACTTTTACTCAGAGAAGAAAAAAGATACGTTCTACCCTGAAATCTGTCCCTAAGCGAATCAATAGAATTCCGCAGTGGCATTCTGGAAGATGGAAGAAAGCTTTTGCTTCTTTACTCGAGGATGAACGATTAGATTCTAGGCCTGAGGAATTAGACTTTGACGACTGGATTGAACTGTGTTGTGATTTAACTGAAAATAGTCAAGATTTATGAAATAAAACGGCGCAATAGCCTGTTTTGTTTGTTCAAATAGTGTCGATTTACATATTTTAACACGGGAGAGCCTTTTCTTAGGAGTGACTTCTCGCCGTGAATTGTCGGAGGGGATGCTATGGCGAAGAAGGACACCTATCTTGCTTTACTAAGACGCGGTATTGACGATACTACTGCACAGCAATTAGCCGATGCAGGATTGAAAATCGGCGACCTTAAGAAAATCGACAAAGACATGTTGGTTGAAAACTATGCCCTCAAGCCAGATATCGCTGAAGGTGTAATTTCCATTATCACTGCTGGACATACCAGTCACGGAAAAGAGCGTTTCCTAGCAAAGGTTCTGGCTCCTGAAAGAAAGAGTGGAGAATCCAAGATTGAGGAAATGAAATTCAAGCGCAAGCAAAAGGACGTTCTAACCGAACTTGCTGAGGAAAAAGAACGTTTGAAAATTGTTCAAGTCGAAGCCTTTAGGGCTAAGAAATTGGTGATGAATAGGCTTGGAAAGACTGTTGAACTAATCGTTAAACTAGAGAATAATCTCTATGATGAAGGCAAAGATGACCAGAAGGTAAAGATTCGCGACCAACTAGAAACCCGTGGTCTTGAAGCTGCAAGAGACCATGAAATGCTGGAATTGGAAGGAACTCCGCAAGATATTGTTGATTTCCGTAGAAAATTTGTTCCTGCTCTTATTTTCCATGCTTGTCCAAATTGTGGTGATGAGATGGATCCTAGGCAAGCTAGAGACAAGGATAGATCCGAAGAGTGGGTATTTATTTGTTGGGAATGTGAAGAAAGTTTCACACCTGAGTTGGCTGTAATTGTCGAAGATAAATTGATGAATGGTAGCAGAATTACCATTGATGAAAATATGGCACCACGTAATCCTGTACCGCCTAAACCTGCTTCGATGGACTTGTCCTCTGTCAACGATATGATTCGTAGAGACCTTGAACAAACTGGCGCAACCGCTGACCAAATGAGCAGGGTTGTCGAAGAAAGTGCAATTGGTGGCGGCCTAATGGACATCAATGATTGGATTGACCAAACATTGGCTGCTAAAGATTACATTCAAGCACAAGAAGACCGCGAAGATTTCATTCTACGCACAGGTGCCGGTGCTACAAAGTTCAACAAGTGGATGAAAAAGGCTGGTTTGTTCTTCAACAAGCAAACTGGGCGCTGGACTCGTCACAAAGATATGCGCTGAGGGTGTAATATGTCGGCAAAGTCCGGTTCAGAAGGTGATTCTTCGAGTGATAGTCTTGTCGCAGTAGTGCGCTTCCTTCAAGGAGCTAAATTACTCGGACAAACCAGATTGGTAGCGGGTGATACGATTGTTGAACATGCTGAATCTGCCGGAGTGAGAATCCCTACCAACTGTACTTCAGGAACTTGCGGTACATGTATGGTGACATTGGTAGAAGGAAACGTCGACCTCCCTGAAATACTGCCTCCTGGATTGGATGATTATTTGGTCGAGCGATGTGCAAGACTAGGATGTATTGGCGTCCCACTAGATGATGTAGATATTGATATTCGTCCCCCATTGTGAGGTCATGTTATGTTCGATAATTGGACTTGGGTGGAATGGTTAATACTGTTGATTGATATCTTCGCAATCATCGTTGTTGTTTGGTTTCTACGTAGGAAAATCTTGCGAAAATTTGCAGAGGTCGAGGCAAGGCATGGTTTTGAAACTAGGCGTAGAAAAAATAATGATAATAATCAGTGATATCTATCTTGATAAATTCGTAAATCACACGCATCATTCAAGAACCGTTGACCTAATGATAAATTCATGAGAGGGGCTAGTGAT
>CAXGTB010000238.1:0-2148 GCA_964012565.1 uncultured euryarchaeote
GGTGCCGGAGGTAGGATTTGAACCTACGAAGCATTTCGCAGCGCATCTTGAGTGCGCCCCCTTTGACCACTCGGGTACTCCGGCTTAAGTCGGGCGCAGAGTTCATCAAACATCATTCTTCCTCATCGAAATAATACTGATTATTTCTCCGATTATTGGCAATGAATAACAAGATTCCAGCAATAAATACAGACAAAAACGACACACCAAGAAGCGTCGTCTGAATACTAGAAGAATCTTCTACTCTTTCTTGAACACTCGAAATTGGCACTGGAGTCATCTCTTGGCCGTCGAGTTGTAGGTGTAGCCCAAGGTCGCCCTCTTGCCAAGCTTCGATTTCGAATGTGTATCGATACTCCTCACTTGCTAAGAGTGTGAAATTTAGTCGCTCGAGAACTTTCCCATTACCATCACTGAGTGTTAGACTTGAATTGCCACTGATTAGCCCCATATTTCGAATGCTACATTCTATGGAGATTATGTCACCCAACTCAGGCCGGTAAGGAGTCGTTATGATTTCTGCAATTTCTGGTTCATATGCAATCCAGCGAACGATGGTATCTATTGGATCTACATCGCTTGTTCCTTGACCGGTTATGGGTCGACCTGAGGCATCATAACCTTCGAACCAAACCATGAGGTTGTCTCCCTTTTGCAAATCTGTTGAAGAATTCATATCGATAATCGCTGAATACAAGTTGGATCTTACACTTTGGAATTCAACTGGTAGAGTTGCACTTCCTTGTGAGTTTTCAACAATCCTACCGTTTCGAACATAGTTCCAGTGCATTACAAGTGGTTCATCGTTTAATCCGTGATCGTCAACCATTGTGACTTGAATTTGCACTTGGTCGAGTTTGTCGGAATCAACTCTAACCAAGTGTCCTCCTGCAATGGAGATAGTGGGCGGGGAATCGTCGATCACGAAATCAATCTCATCAGATGATTTACTATGGTTGTAAACATCACTCAACTCTACTATCATCTTGATTTGGGTACCATATAATGCTGAATCAAATACAATACGAACTTTGGAGGAGCCATCGCTATTTAGTGAATTTACCATAGTTGAAGAATTCAAATTTCCAATCAAATCGATTCGATAGAATGTACTGAATGGCAAGTTGTGTGCGGGAATGTCGTAATCTCGATGGAAGGCTGTGACGTTAACATCCACAATATCTTGAGCGTGTATGAAAAATACGCCATCTACAAACTCTCCAAGTGGCGCTATTTTGTCATCAACATCTACTATCCGAAGATCTATCCCGCTATGGATTGTCCAATTGTATAGACTAATTGAGGTGAATAAAGCATCAAGTGGAGCGTTTTCATCCCACAGACTCAATGATGGAATGTTTTGAACCGATCCAATGTCGTTCTCTAAATCCCAACGTAATTCGAAGCCGAATTGCACATCCCATGTATTCGCTTGCCATCTTTGCACTGTTTGTACGGTTGGCGGTTTGATAAAGCATCCAACATCATGACTAATCTCTCCGCTCCATGGCACCCATTCAATATCGCAAATTCCAATATCTTTTGACAGTACTAATCTCATTTTGTCGATAGACTCGAGTCCATTTTCATCTGAAACTGTAAAATTGAATGTATGAGTATTTCCAGGAAGTAAACCTCCGTCGATTCGATCTAGGCTTATCGATTCACCACTAATCCAAGTATCATATCTTGGTTGAACGTGGATGCGCGCATACGGGTCCTCGGAACTTCCTCCTCCAACCAATTGATTACCTGCTAAATCTGAACCTTGAATGTATACATCTAACCATCCTACTTCTTCATTCGGCAATGGAACGCTAGATTCATCGATAAGAGGAAGGTCGATTATCGCAGTAGTTGCTCCAATTGGAGTCAAAAACTCAATCGATTCCCATGACCTTCCACTTCTGTTATACAACAAAGTCATCTTTTCTGGAAGTCCATTATCATCCTCTATATGTAAGATTAGAGGTATGTCTTGACCTGGGTGCCAGACATGACCATCTGCAGGTTGGTTAAACCCTGGTGAATCTATTTGTAGAGAGATTACTTCTGAGTTAATCACATCTAAAATCAATCGAATTTCCTGTGAGTTGGAAGTAGCGTCTAATGCAGTCGTTGATTGGCCATCACCAATCTCGACAATCC
>CAXGTB010000239.1:0-2143 GCA_964012565.1 uncultured euryarchaeote
GGTAATGTAATCCATGATCATCCAATGGAAGTTCGAATCAATTGGGTCATGACTTCTGCAGAGGGAGTCTCTAGTGGCGATAATTTGGCAACTGATATGAATGGTTCTTGGACTTTCGATATTGTGATTGAAGATCGAAGTGAGAACATCTCAATTACATTTAGAGCACACAATCTTCCTGAAGACACGTGGTCAGATAATCATACAATCTTTATTTCAGCAGATACAATAGATGGCTGTACAAATAGTACGGCTAATAATTTCAATCCTGATGCGACAAATGATGATGGAAGTTGTGATTATGATGAAGATGATGACGGAGTTTTAGATTCTGATGAAGTCTCAGGGTGTACTGATGAATCCGCAAACAATTACAACTCAGAAGCGACAGATGATGATGGAAGTTGTCAGTATGACCAAAATTCAAACAATTCTGGTGAAAATACTGCCCCAAGTTGTGATGTTGGTGGCGATTTAACTACTGATGTAAATGAGATGGCATATCTGGATGCGAGTAATTCTGTAGATTCAGATGGAGACACACTTCTGAATCCTTTATGGCAAATAATCGAAAGCCCAGAGAATTCGACTGCACAGATAGTTAATCCATCGAACATGATCGCTGAATTTACTCCTGACTTAATTGGAAATTACAGTATGGAGTTTTATGTTGATGATGGTGAAGATTTCTGTAAAGAGACGCTCGTATTAACTGCAGTTATTACAGTCCCAGAAATCACTCCTTACACCACCTCACAGTCACTTACCAACGGTACTGCGATGACAGATATCACCTTCTCGAGTATTGGCGGACATATTGAATCAATGGAGATACATCCAGAATTGCCTGAAGGTTTGTTATTCGACAATCAATCTGGAAGAATTAGTGGTACTCCTGTGGAAGTAATCTCTGAAACTACTTTTACAGTATTTGCGAATAACACTGCAGGTTCTGGAACTGCAAGTGTTACCCTTACCGTGATTGATCTCGGATATGACGCGACAGATTTGGCTCAGTTTTGGCTTGATTTCTTCCAATGCCAGTCTAATGAAGATAGGCCATTTGTTGATGATTTGACAACCTCAAACAATGACAATCATCAGTGCGAAGTTGCAATTATGCTAAACGATACTCACTTAATAATCTCTACAAATGGCTTGCCAAATCATGATTTCGAATCAACACTAGCATGCTCTGGAGGTGGACAATGTTCAACAGCTCAGTCTTACACATGGTCGATTCCAAGAAGCCCTGTTAACGATACTACCGGTGGCCATGATAGTACCAATTGTCCCGAAGCGAATGGTGACAAAGAGTGCGCTCCAGATCGGGGTTCTGTGGCAGTTGCAATTAATGGCGTACCAATATTCGGTCCCGAAGATGGACCAGGTGGTGATGCTGTTGCTGCCGAGCACGGTGCGTACAACGAAGATAGACAACCGATTGAATTAGGAATTTGTCATGGTCATGCTGCGCAAGGAGGGACATACCACTACCATGCAGATGCAAATTGTATGCATTGGCATCCAGCAGAAGGCGAGTCTATAGAAAATGATTATGATGAATCAACAATTCAAGCAATCGCTCAAAATACCTATGATGGAAACCATTCAATGGTAATTGGAGTTGCATTTGATGGATATCCAATATACGGTTTCTGGGGTTACGATGATCAAATGAATGTAGTCGAAATGAAGAGCTCTTACGAATTAAAAGATGGAGAAACCGGATACAATGGAATTGATGATTACAAGTACACAGAGGGTCTTGGTCATCTAGATCGGTGTAACGGCCACTTTGGGCCAACTCCGGATTTCCCTCAGGGGATTTATCACTATCACACCACTATGCAAAATGGCGATGGCGATATGGGATTCCCATACTTCCTAATTTGTTACCACGGTGAAGCGGATATGTCGAGTGATTCAGGTGCCGGCCAAGGCGGCGGTGGTGGCCAAGGTGGCGGTGACTGTGACGGTTATGGGGAAACATGGGGTCCAGGCATTGGCCCTCCTCCTCCGGGTTGTGGGGGTGGACAAGGTGCTCAATCTGAAATTTCTACAATCCCTTCCACCACAATCTTCGATCCAATGGCGTTGATAATTATCGGACTTTGTCTTGCAACAGCATGGTCGATTCGGA
>CAXGTB010000240.1:0-2121 GCA_964012565.1 uncultured euryarchaeote
TTGGTGGAGGTGAAGTAACGGCCCATTCTAGAGACCATCCGCCCCATGGGTCCTTTCCTACCTTCTCGCCCTTCTTTACTGAGCGAACAATGTTCCAAACTAGAAGTAATTGCGAGATTCCGAATATGATGGCAAAGGTGGAGATTGCCATGTTTAATTCAGCAAATCCAGCATCAGCAGCATAGGTGTGGGTTCTTCTTGGCATACCCATAATACCGACTGCATGCATCGGCCAAAAGGCAGCATTATACGAACTGAATGCTATTAGGAAGTGCCACAACCCTAGTGTCTCGTTCATCTTACGTCCGGTAACCTTAGGGAACCAGTAGTATATTCCAGAGAATAATGCGAAGATTATGCCTCCAATGAACACATAGTGGAAGTGTGCTACAACGAAGTATCCGTCGTGGAATTGAGTGTCAAGTCCAGCTACTGGGAAGAACATTCCAGATAGTCCACCAAGTGTGAAAGTAATCAAGAATCCAAGTGACCACAAGGTATGGGTCTTGAATACAAGGCTTCCACCCCAAAGTGTTGCCAACCAGTTGAAGATTTTCACGCCCGTTGGAATCGCTACAGCCATTGTAGTGATCATGAATGCAGCACGCCAAGCAGGACTCATACCGCTAGTTAGCATGTGGTGTCCCCATACGATAAATCCTACAACACCGATTCCGACCATTGCATATACCATCGACCTATATCCGAAAATAGATCTTCTAGCACTAGTTGCTAGAACTTCGGATACAATTCCGAAGGCGGGTACAACAACAACGTATACTTCTGGATGCCCGAAGAACCAGAACAGATGCTGGAACAGCAGTGGGTCTCCACCAGCAGTGAAGAAAGTGGTCCCAACAGTAGAATCAAACAGTAAGAAGAAGATTCCAATTACGAATGCAGGAAGACTGACATAGAGCATGAATACACTGATCAGAACCGACCAGGTAAACAGAGGCATTTTCATCCAGCCTACACCCTTTGCACGCATTGTGAAGGTTGTAGTTACGAAGTTAACACCTGATAGGGTCGACGATGCTCCAAGTAGTGCTATGCCCGAAATAAACGCAATGGTTCCAGGATTTGGACCTCCTGCGTGACCAGACAAACTAGAGTAGGGCGGATACATAACCCATGTAATATCAGCGGCTTCTCCACTCCATACTCCTGTAAAGATGAGTGGTGCTGCCGCAACGATTAGCCAGAAACCAAGGGCGTTGATTCTTGGGAATGCTAGATCTTTAGCTCCAATCTGTAATGGTAGAATGTAGTTCATGAAACCAGCAATCATCGGCATCGCAGCCAAGAAAATCATTGTAGTTCCGTGTAATGTAAAGAATGAGTTGTATTCTGCTTGTGTTAGGAAATCATTCTCAGGCAGTGCCAGTTGTATACGGAATAGCAATGCTAGCAATCCACCAACTAGGAAGAAGAAGAATCCATACAAGAAGTATAGAATTCCAACCTGTTTGTGGTCCGTAGTGGTTAACCAAGGCTTCAGATATGCCCAGAAGCTTCCAATCGAGAAATTCTCAGGGTTGCGTGTGTAGAATACCCACATGCTTCCTAGTAAGATTAGTCCAAGTGCCAATCCGATGACGGTCATTAGGATAGTTAGTGCTTCAGCACTTGGTGCGCTAGGATTTGCATTAATTCCAAGAACTTCAACATCTAATTGGTTCCACTGATCTCCTGATGGTGCACCGTTTCCATTGACAGCATTTCCAAAGATTAGGAAACTTACAATTGCGGTATCGTCGGCAGGGGCGGTCCATTTGAAGTCCCAAGTTCGTCGATCATTGATTTCCATGCTATGAGTCAGACCACCGTCCATTTCCTGCGCAACATTTCCGTCGATATCAGGGACAGACTCTAAGACTCCCCCTCCGGTTAAGATTATACTGAATCCACCGTTTTGGTCAGGGTTTTCTACCGGGACATCATCATTTGTGATTGTCAGAGTAAACAAGTATTCTTCCGAAGCGTTGAAGACTTCAGGCAGTCCATCTACTGTAATTACTGTGTTTGAATTCATTCCTTGGTGACAACCGCACCCTCCTTCGGATACAATTCCTGTTTGTCTAGCCTCGAATGAGGTAGTTGATGCAAGAGCGATAAGAA
>CAXGTB010000241.1:0-2118 GCA_964012565.1 uncultured euryarchaeote
CTAGGCTCAGGGAGATTACTAGGTAACCGAATGAGGTTCGCAATGAGAGAACAATTGGCAGCGTTTGTATCAGCAGGCAAACCGATTATAGGAATCTGTAATGGATTTCAAGTTCTGGTAAAAACAGGATTACTGCCTGGGAGAGAAACTCCTGATTTCGAACAAAGAGCAAGTCTAACTTTGAACAATAGTGGGCGATACGAAGACCGTTGGGTAACTTTAGAATTCGATCCAAATAGCCATTGTATTTGGACAAAAGGCATCACTAGAATAGAATGCCCGGTCAGGCACGGAGAAGGACGGTTCGTGATGCCGTCAACTACTGATTTAGACCAATTAAACGAGAACCATCAAATTGTCACTCGTTATGTTGACCCACAAACCGAGCCAGGAAAAGGAATTACCGATGAAACACTACCATTCCCATTATGCCCCAATGGAAGCATTAGAAACATAGCAGGAATTTGCGACCCAACAGGATTGGTTTTCGGACTTATGCCGCACCCAGAAGCGGCATACGCCACCTTCCTCCACCCGCACCACACAAGAGGAGAAGTCAGCGAAGAAATATTAGCAGAAAGTATGCAAATATTCCGAAACGCTGTTGAATACGTCCAAGCAAACCTTTGAGAAACAACGACCTTTGCTAACACACATGGCGTCTACCAAACTGTATATGGAAAGCATAGAATCTTGCTATCTCAGAGACTTCAAAGCAATGGTGACCGCTGTAGATGAAACCTCAGTAACTCTAGACCAAACGCTGTTTTATCCATTAGGCGGCGGACAAAACTGGGATACAGGAAAAATTTCTTGGGATGGTGGTGAACTATCTGTTACAGAAGTCAGAGGTAGGGCTGATGTACAGCATTTCGTTGGAGAAGACCATGGGCTAGAAATCGGTGATCGTGTTGAAGGGCAGATCGACTGGGACAGACGTCACGCTCACATGAGGATGCACACAGCTCAGCACCTAGTTAGCGGTCTTGTTTACGAAATGTATGATGGGGCGAGAACCGTTGGTAATCAAATCCATTCAAACCGCTCTAGAATCGATTTCAATCCTGTAAAATTTAGCGAGGAAATGATTGAAGATTTATTTCATAAAGCCAACGAAATTGTTGAGTCCAATCTTGAAGTTACAGACTGTATAATGACAAGAGAAGAGGTTAATGCTATCATGCCACCAGATAGAACAAATATGGACCTATTGCCCATTTCAGTTAAACAATTAAGAGTAGTCAGGATAGGAGATAATCTCGATCTTTGTCCCTGTGCAGGAACTCATGTAAGGGCTCTTGGAGAGATTGGAAAAATGGAATTTTTAGGTAAGAAGAATAAGGGCAAGGGAACAACTCGTGTAAGTTATACTCTTGAAGGATGTGAGAGTTAAATCAATGCTAAAATCACCATCTGGTAATTGGATAGTATATACAGTAAATGCTTTTTGAGAAGGTTATAAGTCTAAATCATCATCTAGTAATTCAGATATTTCAGAACGCAAATCTTCCCACCCGCTTCTATCTCGCTTTCTTTGCGCTATTGTAGCAAGTTCTACAATTTCTTTTAGTGGCTCAGGGGCATCTGATGCTGCTTTTTGCCCTTCAATTCTGTCAAACATTTCTCTATCTTCTCCAACACGGTCAGAGCGATCTGCGCGTTTGATTGGTCGACTTGGAACCGTTCGGGCACCATCGTGTCTATCTTCTGCCTCTAAACTCTCAACCATTTGAGAAAGTATCTCTTCAGCAGGCAATTCATCCTTCCATTGGTTTTGATTACCAATCTCTTGAACCACATTCATCTTGTTTCTTTTTTTGATTGCAACCTTAACGTTACCAACTATACTTTGCACTTTTTCAATACTGAGCTTCTTTACTTTAGCAATATCCACGGGAGATATACCAGACTCATGGAGGAAGATAATGTCCTTCACTATTGTCCATTCATCATTATTCATTGGCACTCCCCGATATACAGTTGAACCTGCCTTACAGACTCCAACACTGTAATGTTGATTGGTGCGTGTTTAGAAGTCTTCCGCGCGAGGCTTCAAAACCCTCTGTTGTGACAAACCACCATGGCGAGAGACCCCCGGGCCGATATCCTCGAGGACGA
>CAXGTB010000242.1:0-2110 GCA_964012565.1 uncultured euryarchaeote
CAAAGATAATTTCAGGCGCAAAGGTTGTGCAATTAATGGCTCCAGCCGATCTTGAAGGAGTTCTCGCACTCGCACAATTAGAATCGGCTCTTCTGGATAATTCAAAACACTACAGAAGAAGAGTTTTGCCTCCAAGAAGAAATGTAAGTCGAGATCATGTTGATGAATTGCCACATGTTGAAGGTTTGATTGTACACATAGATCCAAGTCACGATTCTCAGAGTAAGTTTGAGTTTAGTGAAAACTACATTCATATTGTTCCACGCGAGGTCACTGTGACTTTCTCAGGTTCGACAAAGGATCACAATGGTGTTGCTGAATGCGTCTCTATATGTGCCGCAATTGCTGCAATTATCTCACCTGATGGAACTAGAGTCCGAAAACAACGCCCAATGGCCTATTGTGGTAGTTGGCTAAGAGGTGGCATAGATTCAGATTACGATCCTATAATGTCACTTTTACGTGATCATTTAGACAAGGAGGGTTCAATCGACATAATCCCTCTTCCAGAGGTGGCAACTCCTGAGGTGGGAATGATACCTGGCTTTTCAAAAATGATGTTGAATAGGTTGTCGAGGAGTTGGCCCAAGATGGATGTGAACGAGAGAAGTTCTGCGATTAGTGAATTAGTTTTACCCACATTAAGAATTGAAGGAATCTCTACTATGCGTCTCGAGGAGTTAATTTGGCATCGTGCGATTATATCTGGAATTGATGTAGACATAGCAAGTCAATTGTTCCTGGCAACTAAAAGTTGGCCAAGCGATGCAAATGAGGCTAAAATACACGCTAGTAGTACATTAGACGGCCTAATTGTTGATGGACACCTTTGATTATTCTACAATTTTCAACACTCTGCCACATCCTATGCAGGGTATTCTTACTGGTCTTTCATCGGTAGTAATCATATTTACAGCATCACATGCAGGACATTCGATAGTCGGATAATTAACAGAAGTTTGTTGTGCAATCGAGCCTTTACGTCTTGGGCTTGCGATTGCTGTAATTATCCAAATTGTGATTGTTATACCAGCAATTGCTCCAACTGAAAATGGTGAGTATCCCAAGAAGAATGCGAGGAAAACGACCGGGACCAAAACCATCTCAATCCACAATGCACCTCGTCTCTTATTTTTCGTTAGACTAAGTGAAAACCACATTCCACCCAGTATGATTGTAAGTGTAATCAAACTCAAACTTAGAGGTGCATTTGGTAAGTCGCTGCTGGGAAGAGCTTCGAAAGTGAATGTTGCTTTTGGTTTTAAATCCTCAACAGTAATTTCGATGGTCTCGCCAAACGGTGTTCGATAATGGGTAAGTTCGATGGAATCTTCACCATTGATTGAAGCCCCAGTAAGGCTTGCCATCATCCCGGTTTCAACAGTAATTGACATGTCCAATTTAGACCAGATTGGAGTTGCTTGAGGTTTAATGAAATTTCTCAGTAAAACCGTTTCTTCATTTTCTTCTAAGATTTCCATTGTGCTAATTGTAAGCGTTAGTGGATGGGGAGTAACTCGATTTTCGTCATTCAGATTTACAGAAAAGGAAATTCTTTCCAGGTCTTTTACATTGGTTCCTATTAGTTCTTCCAATTCCAAAGCCATCCCATCATTCATGTAAACAACCGCCAAGTTTACCATTTGGCTTTCGAATTCTTTTTTCTCGACGTTGTCAATAATCTTGTTTCTTCTATCTTCATCATTGACCATTCCTGATTTGAAAATTCTTAGGGGCTGAGATATACTTGGGTCATCAGTTCCGATATTGTCCATACCCCATCTCATCCAATATGCGATTTCACCATCGATTGTCAATTCAATAGTTCTCTCAAGAGTTAGGAAACCATCAGTAGTGTCTAGTTTCATATTGATATTTGCGATCAATGGCTCTCCACCACCATCTGACCTCAATGGTTCTTCGTCAGGGTAAAAGCCCCCTCCTCCTTGGTTTCCACCATCAACTGGTTCGATTTCGAATGTGGTTGATCCTGATAGTGTTGGAGTTCCTGCTTGAATTTGTATACTTGCTTCAACAGTGATTTCTTGCATTCCCGAACTTGTCGCAACCCATGTCCATGTCAAACGGACATATTCTCCGCTACGAGTTA
>CAXGTB010000243.1:0-2100 GCA_964012565.1 uncultured euryarchaeote
TTATTCCCATTCGATTGTACCCGGTGGCTTGTGGGTAATATCGTAAACCACTCTGTTTACTGCACCTTTGACTGTGTTAGTAATTCTTGTACTAATCTTTGCAAGTACATCATGAGGTATCGTTGAATATCTTGCAGACATGCCATCTATGGATTGTACAGCCCTGACAACTACTGTTTCACCGTATGCACGTACATCACCATGAACTCCTACCGAGCGTACTGGCAGAAGTGCGGCAAAATATTGCCACGGTATCTCGATTTTACCTTCTGCTGCTGCAGCTTCAAGTTCTTCTTCGACAATTGCACATGCTTCTCTAACAACATGTACTCGCTCTTTTGTAAGCGGGCCAAGACAGCGAACTGCTAGTCCAGGACCAGGGAATGGTTGGCGATCTGCGACTCTAATCTTCAATTCTCTTGCTAAGTCACGAACCTCATCCTTGTATAAGTCACGAAGTGGCTCGAATACTTCTAGGGTCATATCTTCAGGAAGTCCACCGACGTTGTGATGGCTCTTGATTGTGTCACGAACACCGCCGCCAGATTCAATCCAATCTGGAGCAATTGTTCCTTGGACGAGAAATTTTGCCCCGACTTTGCTCTGCTCTTCTTCGAATATTCGAATGAATAATTCTCCGATGATTTTACGCTTCTGTTCAGGTTCTGTAACATCTGCAAGCGCTTCGAAATAGCGTTCTTCTGCAAAAACCGTAGTCAGATTCAGTCCATGTGCTGCAAGCATCTCTTGAATCTCTTCAGTCTCGTTCTTCCTCATCAATCCAGTATCAACATACACGCAGTGTAACTTGTCGCCAATCGCTTGGTTTGCAATAACTGCAGCGACTGTTGAATCTACTCCTCCACTGCAAGCAATGATTGCTATGTCATCGATTTCATCCTTCATTTTCTGAGCAGACTCTTCAATGAATGATGCTGCATCGAACATCAAGCATCCCTACCATTGACCTCTGCATCCATTTGCTTGACTCTTGCAACTTGGTCTAACTTGTTCTGCTTTAGTGCAGCAGCATATGTTTCATTGCCAAGTGCTAGAATCTGTGTTGCAAGGTATCCTGCATTATCTCCACGGTCAACACCAACAGTAGCCGCTGGGACTCCAGGTGGCAATTGAGCGATTGAAAGAAGACTGTCATAAGGAACCCTTCCTCCACACGGAACACCGATTACAGGCTTGGTAGTTAGGGCAGCTACTGCACCTGGAAGTGCTGCTGCTAGGCCGGCCATTGCGATGAAAACCGTGCAACCATCTGCTTCAGCATCGTGAACGATTTGTTCAACAAATGCTGGTGAGCGATGTGCACTTGCAACACGTAGTTGGTAAGAAACACCAAATTGTTCGAGGATCTTCGTACACTTCTCAGCGACTGGCATATCAGATTTGGAACCTAGTAGTATAGTTACGTCCATGATGAAGTCGCCATTGACGGTGGTTCATCAACGTACCGCGCGAGAAAAACTTCTATCGTGACCAACTTTGAATACTAATACATCGAGGGATTGGCATGATTAGTCCATCTGATTCAGCAAGTTTTGACCTACATCCTGTGTCATTTAATCCTGCGGATGGCCAGGGCTATGGAGCCTTAATTTACGTCCCAGTAATGCTAGTATGTTGTGTGATTTTCTCATCTTTGGCTCTCAGTTTAAATTGGTTTAGTATGGAATTAGAATATGATTTCGAAGATTCCAATGAAGACGATTGGCGAGTTGAATTTGATGATAGTTTGAGTGAGAGAGAAACTTACGTCAAAGTAGGAACTGAATCGCAGAGAACAACTGAGTCTAATGATGAACTTGAAGACGAGGGATATGAAGATACTGTATCACAAAAAGTGACTCTAAAGGTAATTACAATAATCATGATTGTTTTTACTGGAATAGCTGTGATTTTGAGTCTAGCAGCCTTTACTAATTATTTCCCTGTAGTGAAAATTATGACTATGATAGTTTGGATTATTGTGGTTCTTTCAATTGCACAAGTAGTAATCTTCGCTGTATTTTATGATCCATTTGCTGGTGCCGTAGAGGATGATAGTGAAGAGTCCGAAGATAATAACTGTGACAATAATGGTGAGTC
>CAXGTB010000244.1:0-2081 GCA_964012565.1 uncultured euryarchaeote
ATAACTGCAATTTTTCTTCGTCCCGATGCCATTTGAAACACTCCGACATTCATCCGCAACAAAAGCCCATCCATAAGGATAGACGGTGTAATTTGCAACACCAAATTTCTGAATTCCGACCGAGTCGTTCAAGAACCGGATTCAGGTGGGCACAATCATCGCGTGCATTGTATTGCACAAGAAGGTGATAAAATGAAGATTGGAGTACCAATGGAACCCGAGGGTGAAACTCGAGTTTCAATAGTTCCTGGAAGCATGAAAAAATTGCATAAAGCTGGATTCGAAGTTTTGGTTGAAAGTGGTGCAGGAATGGCAGCAAATTACTCAGATAGTGAGTACACAGACGCTGGAGCGACTGTTGGAAAAAGATCTGATGTAATGTCATGTGATATTATAATTTCAATTCGAATGCCAGAGGCATCTGAATTATCTAAAGGTCAAATTGTTGCCTGTGTCGCCGATCCTTTCCGTCATCCCGAAAAAGTCCAATCATGCATTGATGGTGGTATCACTCTAATGAGTATGGACATGATTCCTAGAAGACTTTCAAGAGCACAGTCAATGGATGTAAACTCTAGCCAAGATAACCTAGCAGGATACAAGGCAGTACTATTGGGGGCTGCTGAAGTTCCACGTGGAATTCCAATGATGACTACATCAGCAGGAACTGTACGTCCAGCAAAGGTTGTAATTATGGGATCTGGAGTTGCTGGACTTCAAGCGATTGCTACCGCAAAGAGACTAGGAGCAGTAGTTTATGCTTCTGACGTAAGAAAATCTGCTGCTGAACAAATCGAATCAGTTGGTGGGCGATTTATCGAAGTTGACGGAATGGATGACTTTGAGGACGAAGCGGGATATGCAAAACCACTGACACCAGAATTTATTCAGAAAGTGAATGATACAGTTTGTGAAGTTGCAAGTGATGCAGATATTATTGTAACAACTGCACGTATTTTCGGAAGACCTGCTCCTATTACAGTACCTGCAACAGCAATTGAAAATTTCAAATCTGGAGCTGTTGTTGTCGATATGAATGCTGATGTTGGTGGAAATTGTGAATTAACCAAGGCTGGAGAAATTCACATTACCGACAATGGAGTAATCATTGTTGGAACCTCTAACCTCCCCGGAACACTTGCAAATACTGCATCAATGCTTTACTCAAATAACTTGACTACATTCATCACCAGTCTTGTAGACAAAGAAAACGGTTTCCAAATATCCGAGGAAGATGACATTCTAGTCGGAGCACCCGAAGGAAATGATTTCCATGTTCCAGGAATGGGCGGTGTTCTGATTTGTAAGGATGGAGAAATGCATCCAAAGCAAACCAGACTAGGAGGTGTTTTGTGATGACTCCCGAACTTTTGATTGGCTCGATTACTCTATTTGCACTCTCGATTTTCTTGGGAGTTGAATTGATTACCAAAGTACCTGCAATGCTTCACACTCCATTGATGAGTGGAGCTAATGCGATTTCAGGAATTAGCGTAGTTGGCGCACTATTGGGTGCTAACGTGGCATTTGAGAAAGGAGATACTGTAGTTTCTGGAATCCTAGCATTCGTAGCACTAGTTCTTGCAATGATCAACGTGGTTGGTGGTTTCGCTGTCACTAATCGAATGTTGAACATGATTGCAGGCAAGAAGAGAGGTGCTTAAAATGTTTGAAGATTGGGTATCTGCCGGTTATTTGGTTTCCGCAATTTTCTTCATATTTGGTCTGAAAAAGTTAGGCCATCCTAGAACAGCACCAAGAGGAAACCAGTATGGTATGCTCGGAATGGCAATTGCAGTTGTCACCACTATCGTACACATGAATTTCCTACCTGATGGAATCGTAGGATGGACTTTAATCGGTTCAGGAATTCTAATTGGTTCGCTTATAGGATACATCATGGCAGTCAAGGTTGAAATGACTGGAATGCCAGAGTTAGTTGCACTGTTCAATGGTTTTGGCGGTGCAGCATCTGCACTAGTCGCACTATCGGAAACATGGAAATGGATTGAGACTACTTCTCCAGAACCAGGCCTAGGTGCAACTGTAGCAATCGTGGCAGCAGGACTTTCTGCGTTAGT
>CAXGTB010000245.1:0-2030 GCA_964012565.1 uncultured euryarchaeote
ACCTACATGAACAGTGCCGCAGAATTGAAGGATTTCTGTGGGCGTCATGGAGGAATAGTTTGTACATCATCTAACGCTACAGGTATTCTAGAATGGGCTTACGAACGTGCTGGTCCAAACGGCGCAGTTCTATTTTTCCCAGACCAACACTTAGGTAGAAACACAGGGCTGTCCATGGGTATATCACTTGACCAAATGGCAGTTTGGACTCCGGAAGAGGAAAATGAATTACCTGAAGATTTGAAAATAGTCTTGTGGCACGGTTTTTGTTCTGTTCACAAGCGGTTTACAGTTCCACAAATCGAAGCATTCAGGGCAGAGCACCCTGATGGTGTAGTCGTAGTTCATCCAGAGTGCCCAATGGAGGTCGTAGAGGCTGCTGATGCCAACGGTAGCACAGAATTCATTCGTAGATTTGTTGCACAACAAAAACCAGGAACCAACATTGCAGTCGGAACCGAAATCAACATGGTGGCTAGATTGGATTCGCAACATGAAGATCTTCACATACAATGTCTAGAACCAACAATTTGTCCCTGTTCTACGATGTACATGATTCATCCAGCATACTTGATGGATGTCTTAGAACGCTTAGTAGAAGGTGAAGTACCTAACCAAGTAATCGTTGCATCTGAAGTGCAAGAAGGTGCTAAAATCGCTTTACAAAGGATGCTTTCAATCAAGCAATAGATTCGAAAGTTTTCCATCCAACCAATGCCAACAATGGACATAGTATCATTGTAATTAGTACATATCCAACCGCTTTTGTTTGGTCATCATTCCACAATTCAATTGTTTCAATTGAGAATGTTGACATTGTTGTAAATGCACCTAGGATGCCAGTTCCGATAAATAATGTCAACTCTTTTGAAATCAGTTCATTGGCTAATGCAGCCATACAAACCCCAAGCATCAAAGAACCTAATGCGTTTACCAGTAAAGTGCTTTGTGGGGTTCCGACCCATTCGCTGATTGCAAAACGAAGAGTGGCTCCTATTGCTCCACCAATCGCCACAGCAAGATATGAATTCACAAATTGCCCTGTTAGTCACCACTCTATCAAACATGCTCAAAAGTCATGCGTTACAGGACTGGATTATGACCATCTGGTTCATGACCACCAATCAGGGTAAGGTTGAGGAAGCAAGGGCCTATTTTTCAGATTATGGAATTGTAGTCCAGCAATTTGATTTTGAGTCAATCGAGCCTCAAGCAGATGACTTAGAAGTAGTAGCACTATCAAAAATAGAGCAAGCAATTCCTCATCTTCCAAATCCGAATGACATGTTGCTGGTAGAAGATGCAGGTTTGTTTGTCGATGCACTACATGGCTTTCCTGGTGTTTACTCCTCTTATGCTCTCAAGACGCTTGATGTTCATGGAATATTGAAATTGATGAATCATCTGATTAGTGCTGATCCAATTCAAGATGGAAATCTTAGAAAAGCTGAATTCAGAGCAGTAGCAGTTCTTTACAAAAACGGGCAAACCATAGTTTCCCAGGGAGTCTGTCCCGGTCGTATTTCACATGAACCAGTGATGGGTAAAGGGTTCGGGTTTGATCCGATATTTATTCCAGCCGACCTAGATGTGGAAGGAAATCCTCTACCTGTTGGAGAGATTGGAGTAAAAAGCACTCATGGTAAGCCATTTGGAGCAATTCCATTAGAGGAAAAGCAACAATATTCTCATAGGCATAGGGCGTTGAAAGGTTTGCTTTCTAACCTCGACAGTCTTGGGTGATATTCTTGAGTGTGAGCGTTTTGGCTTGAGGTGAGCAGCATGAAATCATCAAGGCTAGTAGTTTTCATCCTCTTGGTAGGAGCCATACTAGCATTTTTCATGCTGCAGTCTGAATTAGATGATAATAGTAGATGGGGATTGGTCGGAGTTATCCTTATACTGGCTATAATTTGGGTATACCTTGGTGACAAGCCAAAACCAGTAACTCGTACTAGTGCTCGTAAAGTGATACCAACCGTTGCGATTCCCAATGAAGATGAAACATCTTCTCTTGATATCCCGGAGGC
>CAXGTB010000246.1:0-1978 GCA_964012565.1 uncultured euryarchaeote
ATCTTAGTTGGAGACCATAGGCAATTACCACCTACAGTTACTTCTAGAAGGGCTGAAGAAGGCGGCCTAAACATCCCATTATTCGAAAGATTGCTTTCCAATGGAATACCAGCTCATATGCTTACCACACAGTATAGGATGCACCCTACTATTCGTGAATTTCCATCGGCGAGATTCTACGAGAACTTACTCGAAGATGGTTGTGCATCCTCAGAAAGGCCTCCTGCCGCTGGATTCTTATGGCCGGATTGGGACAAACCAGTATCATTCGTTCCCGTACATGGTTCTGAAATCGAGGAGGAGGCTGGCTCATCTAGATCTAACATGGACGAGGCTGCTATTGTAGTGAAAATTGTTAACGATTTACTAATCCCTGGTGATTTGCAGCCTGAAGACATCGGCGTTATTTCCCCATATGCAGGTCAAGTCAGATTGATCAAAAGTATGATTGGCGATAACATCGAGGGTTTGGAAATAAAATCCGTAGACGGTTATCAGGGTCGTGAGAAAGAGGTAATCGTACTGTCATCAGTACGTTCAAATGAGCACGGCAAAGTAGGGTTTCTCTCAGATTTCCGTCGCCTAAATGTCGCCTTGACAAGAGCAAAAAGAGGATTAATCGTTGTAGGCGATGATAGAACTCTAAGGAATGACCCGACATGGGCAAGTTGGCTTGACTGGGTCTCGGAATGTAATTTGATGGCTTGGCATATTGTCAACTCCTAAGCACATGCTTTCAAGGTAAAGACCCGAGGGCTAACCATGGCGGACTCACCAGTCAGCATCCACAAGCCGGGCACAATGGCGCAGGCTGCTGTTGCTGCAACCGCCCCTGAAGGAATGCTAATCGCTCCAATATGGAAGAGAGTAGCGGCATTGATGCTGGATGTGTTCCTGATTTCTATAATATTAGTATTCCTAACACAGGGGAGCCTATTCAGTTACGTTTTCTCAATATATTCGCTAATCACTCCGCAAGCACCCTATGTTCTTGGCTCATGGATTGTGCTCCTGACATTCTACTGGCTTTATTTCAAGTACACTGGAAGACAATATGGTCGCTCATTGGGTCAAAGGGCTATGAGAATCGCCATCGTTCACGATGATGGAAGCCTACTTGGCATCGATCACTGGGGAAGAAGAGCCGCTTACAAACTCAGATACATTATTCCTATTTTTGGGCAGCTGTGGGGAGTTTTGGACGTATACAAGACTTGGAAACACGAAACAAAACGCAGCCCTGTTGACTTGGCTAATCACACAGTTGCTGCAGTCGACTGGTCGCTTCCAGTGAACACTCGTAATGGGCTGCGATGAACAATCGGTTCACGGTTGTATTCAAGTATGGTTGCTTCAGTGGCGTAAATGGCGAGGACATGAGTGTAGCAACAACTGGCAGTAGTGGCTCTCTACAAGCCGAAGTAATCGATATCAAAATGGACATAAATGATGATGATGAAGATGTTGTCATCGCTACAGTGTCAATAACCAATGAAGCACCTGTTCCAATGGGTGGATTAGAAGTTGCTGTAGTCACAAATACTGGAGCAAAACATCTCTCCCAGGAAGGAGTGACCAGTCTTGGCCCGGGTATTCAAAGAGATTGGACCTTTGAATTTCCACTAGATTCTGGCGAATGGACTTTTGTTCTGAATGGCTCTTCTTCAGATATCAAAATGGGGCCTTTTGCCTATGACTTCGAATATAGCGTAACGCAGGGTAGAACACTTTCAAGCAACATTGGATCTTCACTATTCTCCGGTGCGTTCGATGATAATCTCTCTGACTTTGGAAATATCAAAGAGCGCGAAATGATTGATCCAACCAAGGTTGTAATGACTTCGTATTCTGCAGAAAACTCAGAAGGTGGAGATACCCTAATCAAAACTGATTTAGACAAACTTTCGACTGGTTTGACCTCTACCTCTGCAAGTACAGCGCGCGAGGCTCCTATCCTAAATCCGAATCCTGTAAGAGA
>CAXGTB010000247.1:0-1943 GCA_964012565.1 uncultured euryarchaeote
ATTGGATCGCTCCACTGGCCGATGTTTGGGTCTGCATAACCGGAGTCGACCAATTGGTTCTGCAAAATGACATATTCATTTCCATTGTACTCTAGATACTTGACATCTAAAACTTGGGTGTTTGGATCATTGTAAACTCCCATGACTACTGGATCTGATGCATTTGTGACATCCACTATGTGCATATCATTCCATCCTGCTTGGTAAGTGTATACTCTGCCATCTGGTGAACGTGCTACAGATACTTCGGCGTTTCCTGGAGAGGTTAGTGGATTGAATGCCAGCTGCTCGATATTATCTGTTCCCAAAGTATGTTGACTAGCATTCATGTGGTCGTGACCTTCTCCTTGGAAAAGTGGATCTCCGATGTGAGAATGGGGGTTTACTTGCTTTGTTGCAACTTCCGCTTCTTCCTCGCCAAGTATAACCACGACTAATGAAGAGGTGAACAATACTGCGAAAATTCCCAGTGCAACTGCCTTGCTGTCCATATTCCTGCGGATACATACTTCCGTATTGTATTTATTCTCGGCCCGTGTGGCAAAATCATGCGCATCCTTGCTGTTACACTCGGTCTTGTGATGCTTGCATCTCCTGTTGTAGGGCACGAATTGCAAATTTACACAGTAATTGTGAACTCAGAGGGTGCTCAGCCGGCTGAAATCCCTAACGGAACTCTGAAAGAAGGCGATTCAGTATGGTTTTGGATGAAGGACGTTACCGAGAATGCTACATTAATCGTTGAGGTAGAGAAGGATGGGGCGACCGCTAGGTCTGATGTTCTTCAATTCGAATGTGAATTGGACGAGAATGGAACAATGGTGGATGAGAATTGCACTAATCGCTATGATTTTGTGTTCAATCCAAATAATTCAGCAGGGATGTGGAACTTTACTTTCTTGACATATGTCAATGATACATTAGCAAAAACAAGTAATGGCTCTGTGTTTATCCAAGAAGATGTTCATGGTGAAATGCATAATGAAACGCAAGAAGATGATGTCGATGTGGTTTTAGAAAGTAGCGAGAGTAATGAAATTTCCAACCAGACTATTGCGGCTATTATCGCATTAATTTCACTATTTGCAATGGCGATTATTGTTTCACAAATGGATGATAAAAAGCCATTTGAGGAAGAATGATTCTTCCTAAATCAAACCTTAAGATTGGCCTGACGTGCTAACAATACAATCCTCATGCTGTGTTCTAGCATTGCCGCATTAGCCCATGCATCATCCAAATCTGCGCCGACACAATAGGCGCCATGGCCGCGAATTACGACACATTTGTTTCCGCCTTGCTTCAAAGCTTCAGCCGTTTGGCGAAGGAAATCATCAGGGTTTTCATCGTCCGGATCTACGATGACAATTTTTCCAAGCATCTTCTTTCCAACCTCATCGATTGGTGAGCACACGATCAAGTCCTTCTCGCAACTAGCTGCTGTAGTGTGTGCACCCATCATGTGAATACATGCTGCTGAGCCTCCTGTTTCTAGCGAGGTTGATGCCAGGAGAACCTCTAGAATTCTCCAGTCGCTTGGTGCGTCTTTGGGTGCGCCTTGGCCTAATCTTCCGCCTACAAGTCCTCTCTCGTTTAATCGAGACAGTGTTGTATTATCCTTTGATGAAATCATAACCCCTGGCATTCCCGGGTGTAACATAGAAATTGTTCCCATATTTGCTCTAACCAATTGTTCTCTGTCCAGTTGGCGGGCTAACCTAGCAATATCTGCAACAAGGTGATCTGGAACCACAATATCTGCTGCGAGAACCGCTGGAGGCATTGGCTCGGTTTCTAATTCCTCGATGATATCTGCAGCGCCTGACAATGATTTGCGCAAGCTGTGCACCTCATTGGAGAGTTTTACTACCTCTTTCTCAGCTGCTTTTGCTCGATTAGATACATCTGGGCTTGCGGGTTGAACTGGTTGTTCTTCCACTACT
>CAXGTB010000248.1:0-1938 GCA_964012565.1 uncultured euryarchaeote
CTTAGAGGAAAATGGTCATCCAGTTTTCCAGATATGACTTCTTCAGCGGCAGAAATAATGTATTTCGAGGTCTTCTTGTCCAATTGGCCAAGTTCAGTATTTACCTTAGCAGCAGCCTGTTTAAGAATTCCAAAGGCCCTAATCACACCTCTTGGCATTTTGTCATGACCAATGTCAAAATTGATCAGCGAGCGCGCAGTCTGGCAGCCATAATACCGGTCTCCGGGAACTTCTAATTCTCCCATTGCATCAGTTTCAATCCTAGCCTCAGCTGTACCATTCTCCGAATCATTAGTTTGGGAAATTCTTTCTTTCACTGCTTCAACAATCCACTGGCTTCGATTTTCAGTGACCTCGTCCAATTCTTCCATGGTTTCTAGTAAATCTGATGGGAATGAGACGCTGACGATTCTTGCGTCATGAGTCTTCGGCCTACCCTTGTTCGACATGTTCCTCCGTTTTATTCATTATTAATAAAAATTTTTTTGTTTAAATTAATTATTTTAATTATTACCGACAACATGAAAGCAAATTTTCAATTCCGAAAACCGTGAACGAAGGTTTGCAGTTGGATGCGTTTTTGTTGGGCGCACCAAAGTGCGGAACAACTTGGCTGTCCAGTGCATTGGAACAGCACCCTGGATTATGTGTTAGCGATCCGAAGGAACCGAATGAAATTGCAACACACAAAGGGACAATGATAAGAGACGATCGAGAGCCAGATTTTGCGAGATACAAAAAATTCTTCAAAGGTAAAGGTAAGAAAATTGACTGTTCTGTTCACGCTTTTGCTTGTCCTAAGGCACCACTCCGAATAAAGAAAAACTGGCCTGATGCAAAATTCTTAATTTGTGTAAGAGAGCCCTTCTCAAGGACAATTTCACACTGGAAAATGATTCGCGAAACCGAGAAAGATATTCACTCAGGAGCAGATTGGTCAGATTTTGAAAACGCATGGCAAGATCCTAGGCTTTGCAAAGACTCACTATACGGCGAATGTTTTCAAAATTGGATTTCAGAATTCCCAAGATCATCATTCTTGATAATTGATGCAAAGCAGTTGCGCGAAGAACCAGAAAAATCGATGCAAATGGTGTGCGAACATCTCGAAATCGAAAACTATGAATTTGATTTTGATAAAATATCGAATTCAAACAAGGCCGAAGATAGGAAAAAACCTACGAGTTTTAATCGGAAGCTGATGGCCTTCTCATCTAAAATTCCAAATTTCCTAAAGATGCCCATTGCGTTTCCACTAAAGATATTAGGAATTAATATCTACAATTCAAAGGCGCTAACCTCAACTCCAGATTCTGCTGAAGTAGATGCAAAGAAGGCCCAAGAAATCATGTCTGCAAAGGTAATTGCGGATATCCAATTATTCGAATCACTATCGGGTAATTCATATCAACACTGGCGCTAATCAATCATAACTCAATCAGGGCCGATTCCTAGATTAATTTCCCCATTTATCCAAGAGCCCCTATACATCAATGTGGTTTGAAATGGCATAACCAAATCGCCTTCATCATTGATTGCAATTATACCACCTCTGCCTCCAAGTGGGGCCACTTGATACAGGACACCTTCACATGCCTCAAGAAGAGAATCTCCCATTCGTATCCTACTCGATACTTCGTGGGCAGCACAGGTTCTGATGAAAGCCTCGCCAACTCCAGTACAAGATACAGCGACAGCCTTGTCCGCCCAAGTCCCGGCGCCAATAATCGGAGTATCTCCTATTCTACCATCAGGCTTTCCAGTCATTCCTCCGGTGCTTGTAGCGGCAGCCAAACTGCCTTGAGAATCAATCGCTACTGCACCTACAGTTCCCATGCCTTCATTGTCATGGTCTAAGATTGCCTCATCATCTTCATCAGTTGAACCAGGTCTTGATTTTGTATCTCTCCACTTCTTCCATTGGGCTTTACGTAAATC
>CAXGTB010000249.1:0-1932 GCA_964012565.1 uncultured euryarchaeote
TATGGAGATTAACGAGTGCTTCATCACTACTGCTGGTGAGGATTGGGTAAGAATCGAAAACTGTAACGTTCACATGAATGTAAAGCGCCGCCTGCAGCGTACTGTAATCCGTGGTAATGAGGGAGATGACCTTCTCGATGAAGGTGCAGAGTCAGCAATTTACACAATTACTGGGAAAATGAATATGGTGAAGTACAAGGAAATCCTTGCAATTTTCAGAAAAGAACAACCGATTTTCAACGATCCATTTGAAGAAAGACAAATCAAGGCACTTTTCTCTAGCATTGACTATGACAGTGCGACCGGTGAATACGAATTCATTCTCATGGAAGATGCAGAACAAGACGAAATAATGTCCTGATTATATCAATCAGTATTCTTGGCTTACGGTATTGTACCATTCTGCACTAGGCTTATGCCAATCTCTCAGCTGGTCGGTTTCAAGTCTCAATTGTAATCCCTTGCCTTGTTCTAATTCTAGATCGTCTAGACTGAAGTCTACAACCAATTCATTGCTTCTGAATGTATCATCAAAAAGAACTTCTTGTGCTATTACACTTCCTTCTTCGGTCCATTGCATGACCACTCTGATGTGACATTCTTGTAATGGATTTCTCAACGAACATGATTCACTGGACCCATCGTGCTCAACTTTCACGAATCCAGCGATTGATTGCTCTAGCGGTAATGCCACCAAATCGATTACAGTATCTTTACCAGTGGGTGCACATGTACACTCCATGTTGTCAACTTCTGCGCTTCCGACTAGGTTTACAATGATATCAATCGTCACTGTTTCGATTGAATCTGGAGAAGAGGTGGTAGCAGTCACAACATAATTTCCTGGCTCCTGATATTGATGAGATAAAATTTCGCCACTTCCGGAATTACCATCTCCAAAGTCCCATGTTACAGTGTCCTTTTCTCCTGTTACTGAGAAAAGGAATTCGTGAAGTACCATTGTGACTGACTTTTCTTCATCATTGTCTCCTTCATCGATTTCAACTAGCGTGTAGTGGTTTGTTCCTTCGGCAAAATCAACTTTCGCAGTGAATGGTTCACTATCCTCTGATTTCATTATATTGTAAGTGACCAAAGTACTCGCAGAAACTACAGCCGTCAGAACTAGGAACGCAATTGTAATCCCCGTGACTCGGTTGAACATAGGGTAAGATTGGGACAATCGCTTATGAATAGATGTTTTTTTGGACATTCTTTGAAACATATGTTGATAAGAAAATCCTGTCTTCTTCACGGCATGGAAAATCTCCCTTTATTCGTCCTACCTATGGTTTTGTTACCAGGTGAAGTGCAGGAACTGCGAGTTTTTGAGCCTCGGTACAAACAAATGCTGGATGATTGTCTACTAGACGAGAAGAATTTCGGTTTAGTTCGAAGTGACTATCTTTCTCAAATCAATCATTGGGATGGACCGATGGAATATGGATGTGAGGCGGAGATCATTCATCATGAAACCAAAGGAAGTAATCATTTCTTGGAAATTATTGGTCGAAGAAGATTCACAGTTTCCAAGGTCCATCAGCCAGCTCTTCCGCCCTTTAGTCATCCATCGATGAGTAAATTCATGGAAAAAGAAGGCATCTATCCAGATCTCGAATCATTAATTGAAGAAATACCTGAAGATGTTGAAACTTCAAAGTTGTACATCAGTGGAGATGTCGATTTCATCGAGACTACCGAAGTAATGAATGAAAGTCAACAAAATGATTTGGAAGAAATCGTAAGAGGAATCCTTCACCGTGTAGGTTTAATTTTGAAGGTTGATGATGAGACATTCACTAATTGGATTCAGACCTCACCAATAATGGATGCAATCAATGGAGAAACAGGTTCTGTTTTCGCTGTATCTGCCATGCTGATGGGAGATTTGGATTTGCGCCAAGAGATTTTGGAAGCCAAAGATGTAGATGC
>CAXGTB010000250.1:0-1913 GCA_964012565.1 uncultured euryarchaeote
GAAATTCTGGTCCATTCACCGCTTTCACTAACCAACCAAGATGTCAGTTGTCCATCTGAATCGATATACCACCCAGTCTTACCTTGTTCAGTTCCAGGTGCGGCCTGCATCACACCGGTACGTTTTGCTTCCGCAGCCAAATTTGCTCGTAAGTCTTCTTTAGAATCGGCAACTTCTTGTTCCCTATTTTCGGGTTCAGTGGGCTCATTTGCGTGAGGTGAAATTTCTTCAGTTGTTTCTTGTTGTAAATGAACCTCATCATCTTCATCTTCAAACTCATCCTCCCACTCGAAATCATCTTGTCGATCTGATTTCATTCTGCGAATAAGAACTAGCATAATCGCAATAAACAAGAAAACAATGATGGAAACCATAGTTAGGGCTGTGTTCGAATCTCCTAATCCTCCACCAAACAATACAGCATCAACATCAAAGAATCGTTGTGCTACGAGGTCATTCCAAATTGCATTACATGATTGTGACTGGCCGGCTTGATCTATGGATACTTCGTAAGTATCGCCTGCTAAGTGTTCAACATCACCAGTTGTACATTTTATTGTAACTTCTTGGTGAGGAACTTCGATACGATTACTTGCTTGGTCAATAGCATGTATTCGCATTATCATTTTCCCGCCCTCTTCTGGGCTTTGTTCTGGTATTTCTGCAAGTAATCTCACAGGCTGTCCTGGATAAACCATCACGACAATGTCTTGAGATGCAGAACCTGCAGACAATCTTAGATTCCATTCGCCAACTTCTCCTCCTTCTACAATCCAATGTCCGTCACCTGTAGAAGAAGGCGATATGCTTCCCAACGGATCATCGTATTCAAATTGAATATCTCCTGCTAATGCAATATTACCATGAACATCCCTGGTTGAGATTGTGATTTCTACTTCTTCTCCACTATTGACTTCTATACCTTGATCATAATCTGTTGAAATTTGTCTTGCAGTTCCAGCAATCACTTCAATATCGGTAATTGCGTAAACACCTTGCGCTGTTGCTCTTATTTCATGCATACCAAGACCTGAGGGTGCCCATCTGTTTCCTGCCAATCTGATTTCCATTGTTGTATCAACATCATCAACGACCCAAGTTACCATTACCTCGTCTACCAAGTTGCCATATTCATCTTCGAATCTAGGAATAAGATCCAGAACTCCATCTGATGCTACCCTCGTACCACTTTCAGGTAGGATGATTCTTGCAAGCTCCCCTGATTCGATATGGAGTATAGAATCAATTTCGTGTACTTCTTGTGTTTCATTATCAAACCAAGTTGCAGATATTGAATAGTTACCAATAAGGCCTGGTCGTAATTCATACCAATCTCCTTGATCTACAGGGTTTAATTCTCCTGAGATTGACCATGCTCCATCTACTGAGCGGTGGTTCCCTGCGTTGTCATATGCCGAAATCGAGGCTACAATCAGGTCGCCAGACCTGATAATTTCTTCAGACAACAATATTTCAATTCCGATAATTTCTCCTTGAATTACATTGACTTGTATAGTCGCTGAAAACCCTTGGTCGCTAACTCCAATTGTCCAATTTCCAATCATGGAAGGAGTCCATACCACCGAACCATCTTGCATAGATAGCGAACCAGTAGGGACGCTCCAATTCGAAAGGGGAAGTGTGATTTCACCATTATTCCCGAGAATATCAGTTCTTATTGCTGATAGATTAACTGGAGAACCCGTTCTTGCTTGTTGTGTATCTATCTCAATACTCAATCCTGTGGCTTGTGCTGGTAGAACTCTGATCACTCCATTTCCAGATGCACCAGATGAACTATTCACACTGACATTCCAAATCCCAGGTGCATTTGCATAGAATAGACCAGTCGGTGAAATGGAGCCGTTTTCCACACTCCAAGTCAGTTGTCCAACTTTAGATAATCCAACCTC
>CAXGTB010000251.1:0-1909 GCA_964012565.1 uncultured euryarchaeote
TAATCTGTGTACATCGTGTCCTGCTGCCTCAAGGAATGCACAAAGTTGCAAACCAATCATCCCCGTAGAACCAGACACAAGTATTCGCTGGCGAGGTAAATCCGCTGTTGCTTGGATTTGTTTCAAGTCATTTGCGACTCTTACACTACGGAATTCAAACATCTGCTTCATCCTTGGTAGTACGGTAAAACCTGCTGACCAGCCGGTTAGTATGTGCAAGGGAAGCTTGTACTCCACATTATCAATTACTGATGTAACTCCGTTTGAATCGGTTTGGAATTCGTGATTGTGATTCCATGCTCCAAATGGACCCTTAATCATTCGATCTGCGAAAGATTCCCCGCTTACTACGCTATGATGCCTGGCGACCCATTTTTGCCTAAACGGTCCAAGTTTGACTTTGAATATGGTCTCATCACCGTCTACTAGCCTTCCCGCATTCATTGGTTGAATGCCTTCCCACTCTGGCATTATTCTTCTGAAGGCACCATCACTATTGTACCAATTCCAAATTTCTTTTTTGTTGGCAGTGAACTGAGCCTGGTGAGAGAAAATTGGCAGATTACTTCCTCCTCTCATATGTGATACTAGTCGAATTTACCGCAGCGTTGGAAAAGAGTGTTTGCTGAGAAGATGGAGAAACAGAATAGGTTTCAATGTATTTTTTAGTTTTATATTTCCGTTTTGTAGAATCAGTAGTCATACACCTAATTTTCCCGTAAACCGGACGCTCAGTCCAACCTCTATCGAACTTGCCCAAGACCCATCCAATGCCAGTGTATGTGTTTGGATCTCTTCCATCAAGTGCCCATTTATCGTTCAGAGCAACCATATATTCCATGGCAATTTCTGGTGTTGGAGTCCATTCCAAGATTTTCTTTCCCCATAGCATTCTAAGATAATTATGAATCATACCGTCTGTCCTAAGCTGCATCTGAGCTGCATTCCATAACTCATCGTGTGTTTCTGCATTCTCGAATTCTTCGAATGAGTAAACGTATGGTCTTGGATCATTCTCATGTTCCTTCAAGGTTTTTTGTGCCCATTGTGGAATAGATGCAAATTCATGATGATTCTGTACTAATGAACAGTGTATGAAGCCTAAATCTCTCCACACAATTACCTGGTCTAGGAAGGATTCGATATATTGTGGTAGTCCCCACCAGCCAGATCTTCTACCATTGTCAGGTGGTATAATTTGTGAAATGTCCCAGTCGTATTTTTGGAAAATCTCGTGTAGAATTTGGTGAGGGCTAATGTGTCCGAAGTGTAGGTATGGTGACATGCCACTTGAGCCATTTAATTCGGGTTGATTTCTGTGTTCCGTATAATCACTGAGTCTCTCTTTGAAGAACTCATTCCATTGCTTTGTAGCGGCGGTTGAACCACCCTTGGTGTGCTGTACAGGTGGCACGCTGTGATCGATTTCCAAAACTGACAATGCGCCGATTCCAACGTCTTCTATTTCACAAATTCTCCAAATGAATTCATATGGAGTAATTGGAGTATCACTTTCTTTGAAAATTTGAATCGCTTTCGAGTAATCAAAAGAAGGGAGATTCTGGGCGAGGGCCAGTGGATTAGGAGTTGGGAATTGGGACATGTGTTCAATTATGGTTTTGTGTAGATGTCTCCTTAGAGAGTATGCTGTTGTGAATTCTCTATTTTGCCGCAATGAGATGAATCCATTAGAATCAACGGCATGAACTTCACACTTGCCAATTGAAACCGCGATTTCTTTAATTCGTCTGGGTGTGTATACCGGAAATTCATCAATCACCAAAACACTGGCATGTTCAATCCACTTCTCAAGAAGACCTCTTGCTTCATGAGGCTTAGTCTCGACATAAGGAACGTATGTGATTGGGGAATCTTCAAACGCTTTTTTGTTATCCATCATACCTTGAAT
>CAXGTB010000252.1:0-1903 GCA_964012565.1 uncultured euryarchaeote
TGAGATATTCAACTGCTTCAGGAACACTAGAAGGGTCGATGAATGGGTATTCTTCCAATTCTTCATCTGTGAATGATAGTTCCAAATCATCTCGCATCCACTTGATGCTATCGACATCGGCCTTCTTCTTGCCGTGGGTGGAGTTCCTTCCTGCAAAGGCCGGCCCTAGTCCATACCCTTTGATTGTTCTAGCCAAAATAATCGTTGGTTTGTCTGCACAGGCTTCTGCCGCACTGTAAGCTGCGTTGATTTTGACCATGTCGTGGCCACCAAGATTGGATGCTAATTCTTCCAAAGCATCGTCGCTTAGGTGTGAAACCATCGCTTTCAATTGTGGAGTGTTGAATAGTTCATTTCTGAAAGTCTGTGCATCGCTGGTGAATATTCGCTGCTCATCTCCATCGACTAATTCTTGGAGTCGGTTTGCGAGTACTCCATCAGAATCTCGTGCAAACAAGTCATCCCACATTGACCCCCATAGAATTTTGATAACATTCCATCCAGATCCTCTAAATCTACCTTCTAATTCTTGTACAATTTTGGAATTACCACGGACTGGTCCGTCCAATCTTTGCAGATTGCAATTCATAATCATAATCACATTGTCAAGATTTTCCCTAGATGCGAGAGTGAGTTGTGACAATGATTCCGGCTCGTCTGATTCTCCATCGCCCATTGTATACCAGACTCTAGAGTTTGAAGTGTCTGCAAGCCCTCTACTGGAAAGATATCTGTTAAAGCGAGCTGTATGAATTGCCGTCATTCCACCAAGACCCATTGAAACGCTAGGATATTCCCAAAAGTTCGGCATCAACCTTGGGTGTGGATAGGAAGAAAGCCCTACTCCTTCACATTCCATCCTGAAGTTGTCTATGTTTTCTCTTGTCAGCCTACCCTCAAGCCATGCTCTAGAATATATTCCTGGGCTTGCATGGCCTTGCCAGTAAACATGGTCTCCCCAGCCATCAAGATCTTTTCCGCGATAGTAATGGTTCTGCCCTACCTCCCAGAGGTGTGAATTAGATGCGAATGTCGAGATGTGGCCGCCAATTCCATCATTGGCCTTATTTGCACGCGTTACCATCATCATGGCGTTCCACGAAATGATTCCATGGATTCTCTTCTCCATTTCTAAGTCGCCAGGGTAAGAGGGTTGTTTAGATGGATGAATTGTATTGAGATAAGGAGTGTTGACAACATCTATTCCAATGCCCTCTTTTCTTGCTGCTCCAATTGTTTGCAGTAGAAGCCTGTGTGCCCTTTCTGGGCCTAATGCGTCGCTCACTGCTCGAATTGCTTCCTGCCATTCGAGTGTCTGCTCAGGGTCAGGGTCGGGCAGTACATCTCGGAAATCGTTGTCGCCCATGGACCTCTCTCCAATGTTGAGGGGGCAATAGGCTCCCTTTCAAAGAATCGCTTTATCCGTTTATTACGTGATTGTGCCAATTTGATAGTATTGAGTCGCACTCTGATTGGGATTTTACTATTGTAACACTGCCTTCAATACCGCCAGTCATCGCCCCATCTGCTAACGTAATTCCATCATGAACTGGTATTGATTCTATGGTTTTAGTATGCTCTTTGTATACTCCGATTTCGAATATTATCCATGGCTCTCCAAAGCCGATTAAATCTCTAAACATATCAGTGAACAAGAAACTAGCCAAATCTTCTGTTGTGTGAAATGAGCATAGCCCGGAGAGTGTATCGAGCAAGGCTTGGGATTTTGCCGACAGATCTGGTACTTCGCCGACAATTCGTGACTTTGTCATCGTCAATAGCGGTAGTTCTTCCATACTTCACCAACCAACTCTCACTAACCAATTGTCTAAAACATCTGCTCATAGAAATTTGAGATTATTCTGTGGAAATGATGTACTCCCTGCTCACGTGTTGGAGAATA
>CAXGTB010000253.1:0-1814 GCA_964012565.1 uncultured euryarchaeote
ACTTGGTTTGCTGAATGAATTCATCTTTACCAATCGTATCGATT
This sequence comes from uncultured euryarchaeote, assembly GCA_964012565.1. Lineage (GTDB taxonomy): Archaea > Thermoplasmatota > Poseidoniia > Poseidoniales > Poseidoniaceae > MGIIa-K1. Next base: position 45 of record CAXGTB010000253.1, read on the forward strand.
CTTCCTTCTGCCCTTTCATCCTTAGTTCTAGGCAATTTGTAATCACCTTTCGAAAAGATTAGCAGGTACTCATGAATGTCCCTCAGGCAAGGGTTAGATGCTGATTGAAATGATCCCCAAGCACAAGAAGAGCCTGCGCTTGCGGATTTATCCCAGATAACCTCGCCCCTGTGCATAAACCCGATTTCATGCATTATCAAATTGATATGGCTAGACAAAGGAATGTACGGTTTACGACCTAGGTTTGCAACATTTACAACCATACGCCCGCCAGGTGTTAGAATTCGATAGCATTCTGTGAAAACATCGTGTAGCATAGCTAGATATTCTGTGAGAGACAAATCCTCATCGTAGGCCTTAGATGCATTGTAGGGCGGTGAGGTTACCACTAAGTGGACACAATTATCTGGAAGGTTTAGGTTTCTAGAGTCGCCATTGATTACTAGATTTTCAAATTCCGAAGGGAGTTGCTGACCCTTGCCTACATCCCTTTGGGAGACTAGGTCGTCATACATTCTTGAGTTGTAGTAAACCGAAGAATCGTGGCCCTCTCTTTTCGATACTCCAAAAGACGAGGTCGTAGTTTTCGCACGTTTACGAGGTCCTTCAAAAGAATCCTCACGCGCCATGCTCGTTATCGCTCAATCAGGGTATATGAGATTTCGCGCATCGACCTAGTATGGGACGCGCGTTTAGACCGGTCGAATCAAAAACCGTGGGCTTGTCGGATTAGACAATGGAGAAGGTCCTAACCCTCGACGAGGTAGACCTCGAAGGGCGTACTGTCTTGGTGCGTGTGGACATCAACTCTCCACTCGATCCTGAAACGAACGCATTTCTGGATGACACTCGAATCAGAAGAATTGTACCGACTTTGAACAAGTTATCAAAATCGAAAGTCATACTTCTCGTTCACCAATCTCGCCCAGGGAAGAAAGACTTTACTTCTACTCTAGGGCACTCTAGAGAACTTGGAAGATTGCTAGGACGTACTGTAAAATGGGTGGATGACATCTATGGAAAGAAGGCCCTAGCAGCCATTGAGAACATGGAAAACGGCGAATTGTTGATGTTGAACAATGTTCGGATGGACGATGAAGAAAACAATACCAAGGGCGATTTCGACGCTATGGCTGAAACACAAATGGTACAAAACCTCTCGATGATAGCGGATGCGTTTGTTAACGATGCATTTGCGTGCGCCCACAGAAATTCTCCCTCGATTGTTGGTTTTACCAATACTCTACCGTGCATTGCTGGTGAATTGATGAATTATGAATTGACAAAACTTGGCCAGGCTCTCGAAAATCCAGTGAGGCCTTGTATTGCAGTTCTTGGAGGAATCAAGGTTGATGATTCTGTTACCGTAGCTGACAATATGTTGAGAGGAGAAACATGTGATCACATTTGGGTCACAGGTGGTGTTGCGAATCTATTCTTGTTCATCTCCGGGATCGACATCGGAGATGTGAATGTGAATTTCTTGAAGGGAGAACTTGGTAAGTCCTGGGGAGAGACCATCGCAAAGGCTGGACAGTTGCTCATTGATTACCCAGAGTGTATCATCATGCCGAGCGATGTAGCGGTAGACATAGGAGGAAATAGAGTCGATCACTCCATCCAAAACCTACCGATTGAAGCTCCGATTTTCGACATGGGAATAACAAGTGTCAGGTCATTATCAAAAGCCATCAAGAATGCTGGAACAATCATTCTCAATGGACCGGCAGGAGTATTCGAGCGAACCGACTTTGCTCTAGGAACCGTCGA
>CAXGTB010000254.1:0-1808 GCA_964012565.1 uncultured euryarchaeote
AACAGGTGACGGAGGAAATTTCTAGCAGATTGAAGAACAAATCCTGTTGCCATCATTGCTAATCCTAAAACTCCAATCCAAACCGCAGTTAGCCCGGGTCCAACAAGTGAATCAACTGAATCGGATATTCCGTTGACTGCGTTAAGTCCCATTGCAGCGCCTGCTGCAAATAATCCAAATCCAGGTAATCCTAGGACAAGTAAAGGCTTCTTCTGGGAAAGTGAAATCATTGCCCATGCTAAAACTGTGAAACCGTGTGATAATGCAGTAAAATTGCTACCTTTTGGTACATCGTAACGAATGAGCGTGGGTACTTCTTTTATTTTGAGATCTTTTTCATGAGCATCCTCGAGCATTTCGAGTGATAATTCCATTCCTTCAGAATCGAATCTCAATCTTTCAATCGCAAGTTTAGAAAAGGCTCTGAATCCAGATTGAGTGTCTTGTATCGATAAGTCGCTAGATAAGTTAGATGCAGCAGTAATGACCTTGATTCCAAGTCTTCTGTAAGCAGGCATTTCTTCACTACCTCCTCCTTCTACGAATCTACTTCCTATTACGAAATCTGCTTCCTCAGATAAAATAGGTTCTAGCATATTTGGTATGTCTTCAGTATTGTGTTGGCCATCGCTATCCAGTATTACGAGACAATCTGCATCCATTTCACGAGCTTTTGCAAATAGGGATTTGAGAGCACCACCGTATCCTCTGTTAACACGATGTCTGTGAACAATAGCGCCACAGGCTTCAGCTATTCTTGCACTGGAATCTGAAGATCCATCATCAACACAGATGACCTCATCAACATGTTCGAGAACATTGGTAATTACAGTACCAATGGTCTCTTCCTCGTTATACATAGGAAGTCCTGCGACTATGCGTAGACGCTGGGTAGAGCCAACCACCATTACACTACGCGGTTTCCGCGTCCAATATATGTGATTCGGCTACGCAAATACACAATTGTTGGATTATAAAGGTGCCAGCCCGCCCTTCGGAAAGAACGAGCTGGCTGATATTTCTCAATCATTCAAATGATTGATTGATGTGACTGCACGTGAACCATCCATGATTCCTGTAAGTGCGTTCAAACTAACCACTAATTGCACGTATGTTTGCCCATCACTGGTTACATATGTTGCACAATCCTGGAAAGAACTGGTGTTAATTGACAGTTTAACAGCCCGTCCTGCATTTGATTTTCTAACAAAACCCACAAGGGTGCTGTTAGCGTTTTGTTCATTATCTTGCTCTAGATTTTTTTCTGCTTTTGGCATATTTTTCAACTCCTGGAACTTTTGGTATTCGTTGCGTCGTTCCTACCACAACAAAGGAGTCTGTTTGGTCAATACACCATGTTTATTTTGAAGGGAGGTAGGTTGAAAGTAAATCTAGACGTTGATACTGAGGATTAAAATCAATGATTGATGAGGCCCTCACATGCGAGCACTTGTTACTGGAGGTGCGGGGTTCATCGGTTCACACTTAGTTGACCGATTAGTCTCACGTGGCGATAATGTAGTAGTAGTAGACAATCTATCCTCTGGAGTTCTTAGCTTTATTCAAGGACACATCGATTCTGGTGCAGTAGATTTCCACAATGTCGACCTCAAAGATTTGGATTCTATTAAGCCATTAATGAATGGAATCGACATGGTTTACCACCTTGCAGCAAATCCAGATATCAGGCTTGGTACAAGAATTACAGATACGGATTTGAAAGAGGGTACAATTGCAACGTACAATGTTTTAGAAGCCATGCGTTTGGCTGAAGTTCCTAAAATAGCATTCGCATCATCATCAGTAGT
>CAXGTB010000255.1:0-1774 GCA_964012565.1 uncultured euryarchaeote
CAATTCAAAGAATGAAATTCATGTTGATTCCACTCCCATCATGAAGCACATTGATTCTGAACATAACGGAGGCAAACTCTGGGCTTCTGACAATGAAGAGCGACGTGATAAATGGATGGAGTGGGTTGATCTACACATGTCAAAGGCAACAATTCCAATCCTCTACGGCAGCCTGTTTTCTGCATTAAGAACAACCACCAGGGTGTCAAAATTCGAGAATTTCGGATTCTTTTCAAAGCGCCTGTACGCTTGGGCTGGATTTCCAATTATGTGGGGAATTATCGCAAAAAAGCGTGTCAAGAAAGATGGTCGAACTCCCAAAAAATTGTGGCATGACCTATTGACAGAATTCACTGGTGAATTCGGTGGCAAAACATTCTTCGGAGGTGAATCTCCAAATTTAGTTGATTTAGCAGCATTTGGATATGTGCGCTCTATTTCCCCCTATCCACAGTTCTCTCAAATCGAGGAACATCAAAATGGTATGGAGTGGTATAGGGCTGTTGAGGCTACACTGAAGGTGTGAAAATGGAAATCGTTGAAGGTCCATTCGGTCTTCGTTTCATCAAAATTGAGGCCACTCAAATTTTCTTAGGGACAGATAAGGGCGCTTGGGTCTATGCTAGCGAGCGCCCACGCCATAGAGTGGATTTACCAGAGTTCATGATTCTTGAATCTCCATTAACAAAGGCCCAGTATGCTGAGATTCTTGGTGAGAAGGAAGATTCTAACGAATTGAAAGACATGATTACAAATGATGATGTCCAAAATATCGCAACAATCCTTTCAGAGCATTTTGAAGATGAAGTAAGGCGGCCAACTCAAGCTGAATGGAAAGCCGGGGAATCAATGATTAATTTGCCATGCGGATGGACAGAATTACTTGCAGATGAAGCTACAGGAAACCATCGTGGAGCGCCTCTAGACGGAAGACCGAGAATAGGAGAAATGATTGGGCCGATGTCGGGTCATAGAGTTTCACAATCGGCACATCCAACCCGCGAAGGCGTATATGCTCAGGTGGCAACTCCTGGTGACAGGCCTCTACCCAAAGTAGGATTTAGATTGGTTGTATCTCAAAAAAGAGAAGGTGAAGTTCCGCGAGTTCCAGATAACGCAAATTTAGCAACGAATATACGCAGCGAATTGTTTTGGACATCTATTCTGGGCATCATCCCTAGTTTCACCATTCCCATTCTGAGAGGTTTCTCCTCATACGCTGTAGACGGTTGGGCAAATTTGCTATTTGGTGGCCTTTGTGCGGGATTTGTAACAGGTGCTTTTTGGAGACCGAAAAGGCCTACTTGGGGATTGGATTCTGAAGGAAATATAATCCAGATCAAAGACTAGTCCAGTAAGATTCTTGCCTTATTGCATCTAATGAGCAAATTGCTGCCATATTCACAATATGTCTGACTCCATCGGCCCTGGCTAGCAATTGCACCGGCTTATCCAAGCCATCTAAAATAGGTCCAGTCATCTCTGCGTCACCCAACTGTTCTAGCAATTTATATGCGATATTTGCTGAAGCAAGGTTTGGACAAATCAAGACGTTGGCAGGACCATCAAAGGACATGAACGGATACTCCGACTGGACTTCAAGATCAAGTGCAGTATCGGCTTGCATTGGACCGTCTATACTTAGATTTGGATCTGCCTTTAAGGCCATTTCAATCGCTTCTTCAATTCGCTCTGATCTTTGTGCACGACTGCTACCAAAGTTAGAGAAGGATAACATCGCAACCTTTGGCTCAAGACCAAATCTTCGAGCGAC
>CAXGTB010000256.1:0-1738 GCA_964012565.1 uncultured euryarchaeote
CCTTCAGGACTTGATGGTTTAGTTCGTGTCCAAATCGATGAATCTGGAGTAGTGTTCAATTCAATTCCATTCTATCAGGAAATTCATATGGAAGCAGAGGGGTTAACTGTTCCTGCACCGAGGTGGACTAGAAAGGTTACAGGAACTAAACATGGAGACTGGGATGCTTATCGCAAAATTACTAGGGATACTTTTAGCAAAGGTGCAGATGTTGCCCTACTGGTTCATGAACACTGTATAGTAGATGGTGACAGAGTGATGCCTTTAGTTTTGGATGAAGATGGGGTAGTATGGATTAGTGGGGCTGAATTTGGCGGTGTTGATTCTGTAACATTCGATGTATGCCGGCCTGAAATTGAGGCGGCAGGGTTTGTAATTAGTGAAGGGCGCCTTAACGAAAGATTAGTTGCTAGAGCGAAAGAATTCGTACTTTTGGGAAGTGGAATGGGTGCAGCTAGACTAACGGTTCTTGATGATGTTGACATCGGAGACGGTAGCAACAATCTACAGCAGGTTTGTATCAAAGCCTTAGGAGAGGATTGGAGATGATAGACAATCTTCTTGCTGCAAAGGGAGAAGACAGAATTCTACTTTTGTCTGGCGGACCAAAGTCTCATGTTGCTACAAAGAGCATGTTTGCTAAGGGAATGAATAAGCGAATGGTAATTACCCAACCCTCCATCTCTCCTCAAACTAACCATTCGCCTCTGAATGGAGAAACTATTCTTGAAACCGATAAGCAGCCCATGCATGGTAGCTTGCAAACCTTGACAGAAAACGGATGGAAAGTTACCGGCTTGATTAGCGCTAAATCGATTGAAGAGATGTTTAGATCTCTAAAATCACAAACTCCGAAAGGCTCGTTATGGGCTGGTGCTCTTTCCTATGACTTGGTTCAATGGACTCAGCCGATTCGACTTCAATATCCTCCTAAGGAAGGTGAAATCCTTGCAATACTTTGGTTAGTGGATGAGTGGTTGGAAAACGAAGTGGTTTTTCCTGAATTACCTAAGCCTTTGAAAATGGAAGGAGAACGCTCTTCGCACACTGATGAGCAACATTCAGAAATCGTTAATCAAATCAAGAATTCAATAACTGCGGGAGAACTTTACCAACTCAACTTTGGGCGGACGTGGGAAGGTCCATTGGGGGAAGATCCTGCTTGTGTTTTCCATAGATTGGCGATAAACAATCCTGCTCCTTTTAGTGGTTATATTGAAGCCGCAGATCTAGGAATTGCCCTTGCTTCCTCATCTCCTGAAATTCTACTTGAAACAAAAGAAGGTGTTGTAATGACTGCTCCGATTAAAGGAACAAGGCCGAGAGGTTCTGATTCAGATCAAGAATCCCTATTGAGAAGGGACTTGGTGCATGACCAAAAAGAGAGAGCAGAACATAGAATGCTTGTCGATTTGGAAAGAAATGATTTGGGTATTGTGTCCAAGCCGGGAACTGTTCATCAATCACGCTTTGATGTCGAGGCCTACTCGAATGTTCAACACTTAGTCTCCCAAGTAACTGGAATTTTAGACGAAAGAAAAGATGGCATTGATGCGTTACAAGCCTTATTTCCAGGAGGTAGTATCACTGGGTGCCCGAAGACTGTTGTGTGTGCTGCAATTGATGAACTCGAAAAAAGACCACGCTCATTTTGGACCGGTTCAATGGGTTGGATAGATCTTCATTCAGGAGATTCAACATGGAATATCATGATTAGAACTTTGGAGGCGAAATACAC
>CAXGTB010000257.1:0-1722 GCA_964012565.1 uncultured euryarchaeote
CCATTTCGATTCCAATTCTAGTTCTTTATCACCCTTCAAGACAAAAATCAACACAATGCCCAGCAATAGAGAACTCAATCCTAGCATCCATATGCTAAGTGCGACATAATCTACCCAGTGATCGAAATTGGTGAAGAATGCCAGCATGTCTTGGTTGGTTACAATTTGAGACTCCATCGTCTCAGCGGTCTCATCGTCGAGTTCTGCTGATGTTTGAATCATGAATACCTGCTGTAAATCAGACTTTACCGGCGGATTTTGTTGTTCCGTGGTATTCCTAGTATCTAGCCAGAATATGGATTGTGACTGTCCACCGATAATTGCTCCACTCAACTGTTCAACTTTCATTTCAACTTCACTTTCGAAGTAGACAGGCAAAGCTCCAGGTATGGCGTCCAAGAGTTCTCCACTATTGATGAGTTTAGCCTGTATTGACCTGTCCAGTGGGTCCATTTTCGCGGTGCAAATGTCTACTGGTATTCCTTTTAGTTCTCCTTCACCATCGCATTTAACATCAGCATATCCGTATCCTGAAAGATCAATTTTGTCACCATCTCCTGTCAAGAATCCACCAGTGGTTTCCTCTTGTAATTCTGCAGTGATCAACTTGTGAGTTTCATCCTGTTTTTCTTTCGTACGCCAACTAACATACTCGCTGTCTCCAACTTGTACGGTTTCACCTTTGTCGCAGGTGTCGACTTCTCCGGTACAGATTGTAATGTGAATCGGATCACCTGTAGATATTCCACCTTCAACGTAAGCATCAGAGCCGTAAAATGTCTCATTTGCTTCTAGAGCGGTCCATCCAGCAGTCATATTCTCAGAATCATCTGTTTCCAGATATGCATTAACCGGGTCATGCCAACCCAATAGCCAATTATTCATTGGTTGAGTTAGGTATTTGCTAGTACCGAATGAATCGATTAAAAATTCAGGAACGAAATTCTTGAAAATTACTTCCCTAACTAGTAGCCTTGCTGCACCTGCTGCTTCAACATCTATTCCGTAAATCTCTGCAACTGTATCATTTGTCCATTCTCGATGAGGTGCACTCTGATTATTTGTGTAGTTAATTGGAAGGGATTTACCGCTAAGTTCACCATAAAGGAACATACTAGCTCCCCATGAAGTTGTAAGACCCCATTTGCCGTAGAGCATGTTTGCGCTTTCTTCTTGAGTCAAATCAATTGGATTTCCTGCAGGGAATCCATAAGCTCCAGTACCCCATTCACCACCAAGGTTGAGTGAGAACTCCGTGTAACTATCGTCTATGGGGTTCAAAGAACCAAATGATTGGTTGACGAATTGAGATGCAGAAATATATCCTTCCCCACCGACTAGAATTAGTGGAAGTGTGGTAATATCATTCATCCAATTGTTGCAATAATCCTTGATTTTCAGATATTGGTTGATGGTTAGACCATATGTTTCAACCGCAGTTTGACCGTTCATATCTAGGAATTCTGAAAGTCCAAAGGATGTGCCAGAGTCACTAACGGCTAGAATGCCCATCGGAGAATCGGTACCATTACCCATGTTGAGGACCTTTGCTGCCACATCATCATCAATCTCCAAGTCAAACATTCTGTCCATTCTCTCTGATAAGGTCACATTATCCTCTGAGTAATCTGTTAGATAGTCATCATTTCCTGCTCCATAGTCGAGCATTAAGGCTCCCATTCCACCATACATTGTCCAATCTCTAGCAAGAGTAATGTTCAG
>CAXGTB010000258.1:0-1708 GCA_964012565.1 uncultured euryarchaeote
CCCATCCTTTGAATTGCGTTTGCAATTTCTTCATCGGTGAAAGAATTACCAAGTATTCCCTCAACAAGTGAACGCTCTACTTTGTGTTCGACAGGTTCACCATTAATTCTCCAGTCTCTTCCTTCACAAGTTGTAACTCGTACATCCTCAACTTTACCTCCTACCACTGCAAGTTGCAAACAAATCAGCATCAATGCAGATTCACATGCTCGTATGTCGAAGCCTGTTACATCGATGAATATGTCACGAGTAGAATTAGTCACAGTAGTATGATCTCCATTGATAATTGGTGGGAATGAAAGGACTTCATTATTCGAATCGAGGATTATTGGAACCCTTTCCATATTTTCCAATAAGTGAGCATATTCGGTACCTTTTGGATGATTGATCAATATTTCTTCTATTGACATCTCATTTTCCATTCCAAGTGGGACAAAGGAGTAGTCTCTAGAGACTGCTTCAACTCTGAATGGTGGAGAAATCGCACCAAGATCATGCACTCCAATAGATGCGCGTTTTCTTCCTCTTCCAAGAGCGAAGTGTAGCTTTTCTTGGTGCTCCATAAGGCGTTTAATCAAACCGTCGTCAACTTCTACGTTACGCACAACCGCTCCCAAAATAACGGGCCGGATTGTTGCTAAATCAGGAGATACTCGCATTGAAATTGTTCCAGGGTGAACCAATAGTCTTGGTTTTGCAGGCGAATCATGCATGAATGGCATCATCCCGTGAAACAATGTTTCTGCAGATAACAGGTCAGGCCGGTCAGGGAATATTTCGATATCAAGGACTTCATCATCGCACTTGTCAATGTCAGTTCCCATCAAAGGTAATCTGAATCCTAAATCTTCAATGTCGTGAACTCTACCTTTTGATTCAACCAAATTTCTCAATAGAGATTGTTCTACACTGATTGTTGGCATTGTTATCACCTTGCGAACCAGTGAGGCATTGGGCGGTCATAACCCGCAAGTCGCAGTCCGCTAACGGCTGCAGTGTCTTGGTCACATGCTCTAAGGTTCGCTCTAGTGAGTGCGTCAATTGAGGCTAGCCCAAGTCGGTTTAGATGAGCAGAAAGCCCTGAAGTTACCTGTGCAATCCATCCAGCGATATTTTCATCTGGTGCTGGACATATTGTAAATGCGATATTAGATGCACAAAGAATTGCAAGATCTTCGCTAGTTGCAGACCATGGTAGCCACATAGATGCAAGGCAGTCTTGTTCCAAATTGGCAGATGCTGAACGTCCAACCATAGGTAGAGATGCAGCTGCACTAATACCACTTCCATCATTTAGAACACTAATTGCAGCATCCACTCCGTGGTGTTGGGAATCAGAATGCAATGATGCTGATTGGCTCACACCTCGAATTAACATAACCTTTGATTGTGGTCCTGCAATACACCTTAGGGCAACCAATATTCCATCGATTGCGGCTCCGTCAAGTCTTGGCATGGAATCCATGTCGATTGCAAATCCCGCTGCTGATTGAACCAATGATGAGGCATTTGCAATGTTGTCGGAATCAATTATCACTATGTCGCAATCCCTGGGATTATCTCTAACTATACAAGGATGGAATAAATCATCTTGAACGCCTTTTGGTACATATGGTAGGAGTGGGATTGGAAAAGCAAGTGCATCTTCTTCACCGACTAGAACAACAGTATCGCATGTTGAATAACTAGGATTGTGATTGGTAGTCAT
>CAXGTB010000259.1:0-1693 GCA_964012565.1 uncultured euryarchaeote
CGTGGTTACCCTGGTTACATGTACACTGACCTTGCTATGCTATACGAGCGTGCAGGAATTGTAAAGGGTAAGAAGGGAAGTATCACACAGTTCCCAATTCTAACTATGCCTGGTGACGATATTACTCACCCGATTCCAGACTTGTCAGGGTATATTACTGAGGGACAGATTGTTATCTCTCGTGAATTACACCAATCTGGTATCTATCCGCCGATTAACGTTCTACCGTCTCTATCACGTTTGATGGGTTCATGTATCGGTGCAAAGACAACCCGTGAAGACCACAAGTCCGTATCTGACCAGATGTATGCAGCATATGCACAAGGTCGTGAACTACGTGGTCTGGTAGCGATTGTTGGTGAAGATGCATTGAACGAGCGTGACAAGCAATTGCTAGACTTCTCAGGCGTATTCGAGGACAAGTTCCTAAGACAATCCCGTGACGAAGACCGCTCAATCGACGAAACTCTAGATCTATGTTGGACTTTGATGTCTGATATTGACACCAAGTATCTTGTACGCCTTGACCAAAAGTGGATCGAGAAGTACCACCCTGAAAACAGGGAGTGAAACAGTCAATTCGGGAAAATAGGAGGTGAATCACATGGCATTGGACATAACACCAACACGAAGTGAACTCATTAACCTAAAGCGACGCATCAAGCAAACCAAGAATGGTTACAAACTATTGAAGATGAAGCGAGATGGTCTATTTCATGAATTTAGAAATCTTCTATCTGATATGATTAAGGCAAAAAGAGAATTAACAGAATCCTATGTTTTGGCTAAATCAAGAATCGATTTAGCGAACTCAATAGAAGGTGGACTAAAAGTTCGCTCAGCGGCTATCGCTAACTCCGCTTCTCCTGAAGTTGAAGTTGAGAGAAGAAACATCATGGGTGTAGTAGTACCCTCAGTTTCTGGGACTAATTTGAAGCAGGCATTCGGTGAGAGATCAATCGGTTTTACTGGTTCGTCTCCATACATCGATGAAGCAGCAGATTCTTTTGGTAATCTAATTGAGAGAATGGTTAAGGCTGCTGAAATGGAAGCTACTTTGAAGCGTTTACTTGCTGAAATTGAAGCTACTAAGAGACGTGTAAACGCTCTTGAGTTCAAGGTAATACCAGAATTAGAAGAAGCTAGAGTATTCATCCAATTGAGACTTGAAGAGATGGAAAGAGAAGAAACATTCCGTCTTAAGCGATTCAAAAATAAGTGATTTGTACCCGATTCATTCATTGAGGTCGGATGTACCCCCAAGATTACTGGGAGGCTTGTTTATGTCTGAAGAAGAAGCAATGACTGCACACAAGGATTCTTGGAATCGTCGTGAATTGTTGCAGAAAATTCTCTCAAGACATTGCCACGTGCTTGAGGACATTGGTGGTAGAACTCCAACATATCTTGTTTCGGAAAAGCAAGATGAAGATATGCATGATGCTTTGGCATCGATAAATCAGCACTTGTCTCGTTTAGGATACAGTGCGAGGCTGTACCCTGATGAACCGTGGATCTTACAGTTAATTCCTGATCCTACTCGCCAATGGCCATCGCCAAGATTTGTAGCCGCTATGTGGATTCTCTCGTTGCTGACAACTTTGTTGGCGGGTGAAATGTGGATGGATGGAGCAAGACCGGATGACGGTTGGTTTTTCTCAAATGTAACCTTGGATGCATTCGTTGGTTACAC
>CAXGTB010000260.1:0-1682 GCA_964012565.1 uncultured euryarchaeote
TTCCGTCTTGTTGAATGCATTTTTCTTACTCCAACACCAGGGCTTACCGCACAAACTCCGTCGCCAGATCCTGCATGCATTACCGTAACAGCAGCATCTCCATTCCCACTCACTTCTGGTCCGTTTGCTGCCCAATATACTGCACTCAACAGATTTTCAGTAGCATCGGATGAGGCACGGTCAGATGATCTCTGTGAGCCGGTGAAAACAATCCTGCCGGCTGGCTTCCCTCCATTTCCTGCGAATGCAAATGAAAGTGCCGCAGCACTAATGTGTAGCGTATCTGTACCATGTGTGATGACTACGCCGACAGACCCTGAATCGAAAGCCTCTTGACAAGCATCAATCATTTTATTCCAATGAATCGGTCTGATGTCATCAGACCACATATTACCGATTTTTATGGCATCAATATTTGCAATTTCCAGAATCTCTGGTACGCTTGCTAACATTTCTTCAGGCTCGAATCGCGCAATTACTGCTCCTGTTGCGTAATCAACCTTTGATGCGATTGTTCCACCTGTATGAATAATCGTAACCTTGGGCAATTCCTGATTTTGTTGAACACTTGAGATTGAAGCTAGTACCTGATCTGCGTCAGCGATTGATACCACCGATTCTACCATTGAGATAGGATGGCTTACATTGTAACCATTTGCAAGTTTGACAGTCAGATGTTCGGGTGCTGCACCTGGTAAGACTACGCCTTCATGAGTGGTGGTTCCAGCAGGTCCGCTAGTGGTAATTTTTACTCGCTCACCAATTGTCGGCATCTCAACCATGGAGTCGCCTGATTCTGAGACCTCTTGAATGTTAGTGGTCGATTCAAATTTACAGTGCCAATACTAGCGTGTTGTTTTGGCACCAAAAGCGAATTATCACCAATGTTATTGGTCAACAAATTTGGCAGTTTACTCTTATTCTTGACCTACTAACTTGTAGTCATCGGATAGTGGTGTAGCACCGGTTTCCATAAGAATGATTTTTCCATCTTTGAATCTCATAAAGGACATGACTGCCTCAGAGGTAGATCCGTTTGCGAAGTGAACTATTGAGTGTGCTACTCCAACTTCATCGTTCTCAAATAGGATTCTTTCGTTTTCACCTTTTGGAGTACCCTCTCCACCAGCGAAACCTAGGATGTCAGACTTACTCATTGTAATCCCACCTACGTGTGGATTGAATACGCAGTCATCGTGAATGATTTCTGCTAAAGCTTCTACATCTCCATTTTCCCATGCTTCATTGTATGCTGCAATAATTGACATGTTTTCCGGATTAAGATGTGCCATATAGATTGATTGAAAGAAAAATAATGAATCTAATTACATTTATTGTAATAATAAATTCTACAGATTTGCTAAAACCGATTAATCTGTTGTCGCAGGCATAGATGAATGATGTACTTGAATACGTAAATCCCCATTTTCATCTGAAATATATCCAAAGGTATACTCTGCTTTTACTTCATCTCCATTCGAATCTGTAAAGAAATAGTTGCCCATTGCGATAGCAGAATTTCCATCAATTATGACATCTGAATTTTCAAATCGTACTTTAGTCCATCCTTTAATTGCAAAACCTTTGTCTTCAGGACACTCATTATTTGATGCTACGAAATAGGATAGAGCGCTCTCAAAGTTAGGTCTAAACTGTTCAATTGCAGCAAGGGTCGGCTTGAA
>CAXGTB010000261.1:0-1635 GCA_964012565.1 uncultured euryarchaeote
GATGCATCTGCATATGCCCAAATATTAGCTAAGACTACATCATCTTGGTTACCGACACCCAATCTTGTTAGGGTAACATCTACATTGCATCCGCCGTTTGATCCATCACAGAGGTCATAATCTCCTTCAGAAATAGTAATTTCCTCAGCAACATCCCAATTTGAGTCATCGGTGTTTACTGCATATGTGCACGCAGCGTCTGTGGTGTCTAGATTTTCATCAACACAGGTTAGCGAATGTCCACCATCTACCACGATGCTTACCTTAAGCCTGGCCCAACTTAGAGGATTACCTTGAACCATCTTAATGTTAACTAGGCTATCATTGCCAGAATCAGACATTACTCCTGTGGCGTCTCTATCTGAAAATTGATATGTGTCTAGATTTCCACTAGTAGATTCTTCGGAGTACATAGAATCATATTCGCAATTATCTGGTCCCTCTTTCTTAATATCCTTGGCAACTTTTCCAAAGTCATCAATCCAATCCATCATTTCATCATACTCTTCTTCGGTCTCATCCGAGAAATTGGGAGTTTCTATGTCGCTAACTAAAACCATACATTCTCCGCTATTTTTCATAACAGCACCACGATCTAGAGGATAAACTCTGATACAATCAGTATCATCATCTTCGTTTTCGGCTACACAGACTTTGTAGTAATCACCTTTATCTTCAACCTCATACGAATCGTAAAATGAATCGGTGTAGCATAATCCATCTTTTTCTTCTACATCACCCATGTCTCCCCACATTCCATCGCAGGAACCATCAACTGCAGGGTAGACTATAGACATACTATCTTCTTCAAATTCATACCCAATTCCCATTTCAGTCCAGTATAACTCACCATAGAAATCCGGCTCGGTTAGATAATCGTAAATGAAGTAGCCAGCAGTTCCTGCTCCTCCTAAGACTAATACAGAAACCACGGCGATTGTTGCTACTGACATACCTCCGCCAGCTGCAGCACCGGTTGCAGCCATTCCAGCGCCAAACCCTGCAGAAGCACCCATTCCAGGTGCGCCCATTGCAGGAGCAGCCATACCAAATTCCATGCCTCCTGGTGGTGGAGCCATCATTCCAGCGCCTTGCATTGGTGCCTGAAATCCAGGATAATACTGGCTAGTAAAGTGTGCAGCATCGGCAGGAGAGTGTCCTTGTTGCAGCAGAGTTTGGTAGTATTGGTTTGGCTCCATCACGGTAGGCAGGTCCTGTGTATGATTTAGAATTTAGGCAAAATAAGAGACTCAGTCACATCAAGTTCTTGTTTTCCATCTCCAAATGCAGTTCTCTCTTCCTTAGTCATGTCTCCACATTCAACAGAATATTCCAACACAGAACCCACTGCTTCTGGATGGAACTGAACGGTTCTAATCGGTCTAGTAGGGTGTTTGCATACAGCGATTTTACAATGTTCTGCAGAACCTACGACTTCCATTTCTCCTGAATTGATTACATGGTCTTGGTGAGTGAACAACTGTTTTGTCTTGCTACCATCTTCATAAGTTACATTTGCAACGAAAGAAGAACCTTCACTAGCCCTTTCTACTTCTCCGCCTAGGGCTTTGCAGATTATTTGGTGTCCGAAACAAATTCCGTATAGTGGTACTTCGCATTCCCGAATTAGTTTGG
>CAXGTB010000262.1:0-1614 GCA_964012565.1 uncultured euryarchaeote
CCACAATCTCGACCCTCATAACCATTTTGGGGACTTGCCTTTCTAAAATGGGATAACATACTCGCTTTGAGTTTGGGCACATGTTGATATGCTTAAGCCTGTTAGAGAGCAAATAGAGGGATTCTATGAATAATGAATTTGTTATCGAAGCCGAAGCACACTGTGACGGACCATGTGGCGTCTACGACCCAGCAAGCGCAAGGATTGCCGGTGAAGCAGTACAATCCATGACAAAGAAAATGTTAGCACTAGCAGAAAATCATGGTAGTGAATGTAACACAGCCGCATACCTAAACACAATGAGCAGATATGCAGCAGTAAAAGAAGAAGAAGCGCAGAAGTGCAAAGATGAATTATTGGTACTTTGGACTGACTTCTTCAAGCCACAACATCTTGATGCAAATCCAGATCTACACGACACATTCTGGAATGCAGCAAAACTTTGCTCTGCTTGCAAAGTTGAAGTTTCCGCTGACCATGCTCAGGAATTAATGGATGCTATCGAAGCAATCCACCACATGTTCTGGTCGGTCAAGGGCCGTGAAGTCCCATGGATTCGAGCATCTTGAAAGTCAGAATCAAGGGCGACTCAATGTGGCCATCATACAAGGATGGTGACGAGATTGAGTGTTTGGAATATAATGGCCAAATGGTTTCAGTTGGTGACTTAATTGTGTTCCAACACCCTTTCAAAAATTCTGTGACATGCGTAAAGCGAGTCAAAACCATCAGAGACAAAGGATTCTTTGTAGAGGGAGACAATCCAGATCCGTTAGCTAGTGAAGATTCACACAACTTTGGATTAGTATCTACAAGTGCAGTAATCGCTTTCTTGAAGGCTTGATTCACCTTTGTTCGAAACAATCGTAATCGATAAGGAAGGTTGTTGCGAGGAGAGCCATCCTTTCATCTAAACTTAGATTAGCATCATGAAATTCGATGGTAAAGGTATCTGCTTGAGTGAACATCATTTTCAATGCACCTTCGTAACGTTTCATGATTGTTGCAACAGTTACTCCTCCTCGTTTAACTTCGAAGCGGAAATTTTTCCACTGAAATAAACTGCTCGAAATAGTGAACTGGGGTACACCTTTGACACCAATAGTATAATTTCTTCCGATCCAAGAAGTTCTTTTCGCCATGCCAACAACTTGACCATCAACATATGCAAATATTTCAGGGTAGAATATTTTCAATGGTTTTCTAATATGAGCTAATTCTTCTCCTTCGTTACTGAACAATTTGATTTCAGCAGAGCGTGCATTATTGAGGATCTGTCGTAAAATGAAACCTCCAACTCCTCCTGATGATTCAGCAGATTGGCCCAATTTTTGACCACCTGGAGCGTAAAGTGCATACTTATTGCCACTGTCGATTCCAATCAGAATATTACTGAGTTCGACTTCTTGCTTCACGATTATAGCCTGCTGGGATAAAATTCCCTGAAGAGACTTGTTCATAGCAATCCTACGGCATCAAACATATCAATACTAAGGAGTATATGTCACCTTTAACTCAAACGTAACTCCACTAATAAATAACACACTGCAAGCATGCAGAGTGGACCCGGAGGGACTTGAACCCACGACCGCCCGGTTATGAGCCGGGTGCTCC
>CAXGTB010000263.1:0-1577 GCA_964012565.1 uncultured euryarchaeote
TTTCCCTACACGACGCTCTTCCGATCTCTGTGTACCCTTTCGTGAGAGAGGTGTCTTGACGGTAGGCATTGAAAGGGCGGATAGATAGCCGATAAGTTCGCTCTCAACAAACTAATGGGCTCAAGCAAAAACCCTTTGATTCACTCATAAAAATCTTAATCTGTACTTAGGTTCATAAATTTTCTTTTGTCGAGAGAATCGAAGACATGTTTGCTATCATCCAAGAAGAGGCTGCAATAAGCTGTAACCAATCTCCAGTAGATTCAGGTAATGATCCATCGGAGTAAAAAAATACACTGATGATCCAGCATAAGCTGGCTATCGTTTGTCCAAGCCATTCTAAATTCAACATTTTCTCCACATTTAACATGTCAAACACTCCTGTCCACAACACGACAAATCATCCAAATACATCCCCCAACTTTTGTAGGCTGCTACGAATTCATCCGTGGGTAGATCAAATGATTCAGCGATAGCCTGTGCTACAATCGCAAATCTTTGGCGATATTTGAAAATGAAACAGAATATATGCCCATCATGGCGTACCATTGGACCGGCCAAGAATAGTCCAGGAGTAATCGTTGATTCATCCTGATCGTTGAGTTCAGCAAATCCGTCATCTCGATGTTCAAACAAATTTGAAATTAATTTGTGACTGCCTTCGAATCCATTTGCTAGAAGCGGTTGATTTCCTGATTGAAAAACTCCCCCATCTTCGGTTTTCAACTCGTACATCGATCCGTCATAAGTGATTGATTGAACTGACTTTTCGCTGAATAATTCTACATTTGTTTCAAATTCTATACTTTGAATCCGTTCGAATGTATATGTGGAGAGAGCCACACTAGGGTCAGAACTTTCTTCCCCCCATGGACAATTTTGATCAAATACACGAACACTTTTCCCATGTTTTGAAAGATGGTAAGCGGCATCAATTCCACTTTCATAACCTCCTATGATAAGGTAATCTTCACCGTCTAAATTGCTATACGAATTTATTCTAGAGGTATGCAAACATAAATCACTCCCCAAAAAAGCACCTTGAGAGGGGTATTGATATTCTCCAGCCGCCCAAATAACCTTTTTTGCAAACAGCGTTCCTTCATCAGTTTCTAAATGAAATAATTCATCAGTTTTCTCGAGTCTTAAAATATTAGTATTTTCGCGAATAGGAAGTTCGAAAAAGTCTGCGAGTCCTTGTAAATGTTCTGCATATTCTTTTCCAGTAGGGTGTTCAATCCTCATGTTGAAGGCAGGAGATACGCCTATGGCTACTGAATTCAAATCTAGCATACCGATTGAGTTGCTAGGGAATGACGGGGTGATGAATCTTGTTTCAGCTGGCCATGCTGCAAACGATGACCCCACTCCTTTGCGATCCACTATTAGGAAATTCTCTACACCCGAGTGGGCTACCGAAATCGCAACGCCAATTCCTGCTGCACCAGCACCTACAATAATGACGTCATGTACCTCTCTGGAATTAGTTGTTGCACCATTAGAATTCTCTTTATCCGACGGGGTGTCAACTGAGTCCATGTATTGGCGGATATTAATAACATTATAAAAAAAACTAA
>CAXGTB010000264.1:0-1576 GCA_964012565.1 uncultured euryarchaeote
AAATCTTTTTTACATTATCAATTATTTCGTCTCTATCCTCTTCAGCGCGGTAACGAATATCAATATCACAGTTGGCCTCAGCCGCGAATGTGTTAACAGATTGACCTCCAGAAATTAAACCAACATTTATCGTAATTCCTCGATCTAATTCCGTAAGGGCATGTAATAATTGAATTTTTCTTGCTAATTCTTCAATCGCGCTTCGGCCTTCCTCAAAAGCACCTCCTGAATGCGCTGCGACTCCAGAAACCGAACAATGACAAAAAATACCACCTTTACGCTTTGTCACAATATTTCCACTAGGTCGCCCAGGCTCGCTATTGAATGCAAGACGGGCCTTTTTTGCTTCGGCAACAATTATATCTTGTGATGCTGGAGACCCTATCTCTTCATCCCCAGTAAAAAGACCAACCATGGGATTTGGCTGCCCCCCGAACTTTGAGAATGCAGCTAAAATAAATGCATTCATGACAAGACCAGGTTTCATATCGGCAACGCCCGGACCAAAAGCTCTACCATTCTTTATTTCAAATGGACGTTTCTCGACTTCTCCAGTAGGAAACACGGTATCTCTGTGACCGCACAGAAGTAGAGGACGATTACCGTCACCCCCTGAAACAATTACACGAAGAACATCTCCTTGATCCTTCAGAGCTATGGTTTCATGTGTCACTGAATGTGCATCAAAAAATTCTCTTAGCCTTTCTGCCACTTTATCGACACCCTGCTTATCGAAACTATTACTGTCAATATTCACTAGATCAGCCAGGAGCTTGACCATATTTTCTTGCTGTGAATTCAGCCATTCGGTTACAGGATTACTCATTGTATCTCTCCTCTAAACAGACAGGGTATCAAGACACATACACACAAAGTCTTGAATAAAAAATCTAATTCACAGAGTGAATTAAGCAATTGCTAGTGGGTTTATTATCACTCCCAAGCAGATGCATAGCATGAATATTTCCATTTTCCGTTTTTGCCCACAGCAATAAGGTGTCATCCCAAAACATCGGTCTCCGAAACCAAATCTCCATATCAAAACATTCTGGATTACCCATATATTTAGCTATTATCTCCCGATAGAAATGTACCCCCATCAGTCCAGCCGCGATAGGTGCTCTAAAACCATGCTTTTGTGCCACTTGGGGATCAGAATGAATCAAATTACCGGCCTCTTTACTAAACGCGGCTACTTTGCTCGGTTCTAGTGTTTTCTGACAAATTTTGACGAAGCCATCCAAATCTTCTTTGGGACGAAAAATACCATTAGAAGGTTTCTTATCTCCTAGCGGAATTATTCCCGATCGAGTCGCTTTAACGCAGATTTTATCTTCTTCATTCTCATATTTAAATTCGCAACAAAGAATAGAACCGCGTGGATGAGGTTTGATACCGATGATTTTGCCAGAAACACGGATATTTTCGTCCAGCCTAAGGGGATGCAGTTGCTGGAATCTTTGGGACAAATGCACTGCCCCCAGAATGGGTATGCCACTATCCATTAACACTTGTAATGTTGGTAAACCGAGCATTGCAACGTCGACAAAATTACCGTACGCATTAGGCTCGATAT
>CAXGTB010000265.1:0-1554 GCA_964012565.1 uncultured euryarchaeote
CAAGCCAGTTCTCGATTTCGTCTTTGTAGTAAAACTCCGTCTTCGATGATTGGTCGCCGAAGAATAACCAATTCTTACCATTACCACCATCGTGAACTCTCTGCTCCATGAAAGCACGGAAAGGTGCAATTCCTGTTCCGGGTCCGACCATTATGATGTCTGTGGATTTATCTTCAGGAAGAACGAAAGATTTTGTCGGCGACATGAAGACGCCCACATCTGTCTTGTTTACCTCTACTTCATCAGCCATGTAGACTGTGGTAAGACCTCCACGATCCCTTCCGTGGTGAGAATATCTTACGATACCTACTGTTAGTTCTACAAAACCGGGGTGTGCATCATGGCTGCTAGCAATTGAATACAATCTTGGCTTCAATTTGTCAAGCAGATCGATAAATTCCTCAGGAGTATAATCGATTGAGAAATCACTGAAAACATCAACATAATCTCTCGACCAAATGTAATCTTCCAATGCATCAGCATCGTTAGCTAAGTGTTCTGCTCTTCCCACTGGGTCATCTCCCGGGATGGAAGGCAGCAACTCGGCCTCAATTACTGAGTCGCCCGCTGATAATAATGAACCATTACTCGAAACAGACTCACGGAATCTTTCCACCAAACTGACCTTTATCCTCAAACCGTTTGAATTTACTTTTTCTTGTAATGACTTGACGAACTTTTTGTTTACCCTGTGGATTTCAAAATCCTTTTTCAGAGCCTCCCACAATGTCCTTTCACCGTTGTGTGTGTGGACAGTATGATCTTGATTCCAACCTGCTTTTTCGATAAGCAAATCCACTGTCATAGGAGGATTCTCTGGAACAACACCTAATGCGTCCCCTACTTTGTAATCCATACCAGAGTCTCCCAAAGCGAAAACAATGTGTCTAGTCTCTTTTCTGGAACCCTCGCCGTTCAGAACGTAGCATTCTGTAATTTTTGTCGGGTAAGGATTCTTAGCACTCCATCCACTTTTTGCAGCTGGTTTCGCTGCGGCGGCTGGCTTTTCATCTACAACAGGAGCTTCTGATTCTTCTTCAGGCAAAGATATCTGAATCGATGCCATTGCTGGTATTACTTTGTCGACCCATAACTTCCATTCTGGCTCAAAGTCGACGTCGCAAGTTTGTAAATCTACGATTTTTGAAGCACCTAATTCTTGGAATTTGTTATCCCAATCGATTCCTGCTTGGCAATACTCATCATATGAGGTGTCTCCAATTGCACAAACTGAATAATTAACACCAGATAGCGAGGGGCTGGTTGAGCAGGTCTCATCCCATAGACCTTCAGCGTTATCAGGCATTTCTCCTTCCCCCCATGTTGAAGTGATGATTAGGATCCTCTTGTGACGAGATAAATCAGCCGCAGGAAATCCTTCCATGTCGATTACACTTGCTTGCAATCCACTCTTTTCTGCCAGTTTTTTGGTTTCGTTCGCCAAATCTTCGGCATTACCCGTTTGCGAGCCAAAAAATATTGCAATACTGTTATCGTTTTTCGAAGAAATGGTAAGACCTCCAGAGTAACAGGGATTGACCCTTGTTTTGCGCC
>CAXGTB010000266.1:0-1546 GCA_964012565.1 uncultured euryarchaeote
TCATCCCAATTGATTACCTCGGATGAAGATGCTTCACCAGATGCTGCAACATTCGCCTTGGGTTGATTAATGATTGAACTAATGTCCAATCCCTCACTTGCTAACTCGGTTAGCAACCTTGCAGGATCGCCTAAATCTCTCTCGATTCGGCTCGCCTGAACTTCGACTTCTGTCAGTCTACCGTACAATGAGCCATACAATCTGTTAGCATTCCATACCAGGAATATGACACCTACGATTACGATTACAAGGTAGCCTACCAATGAAGTCATATTCGCAGAATCGGAACTCATTTGAGGAGGTACGCCCAGAATTACTCCAATCATACCTAGAATTGGCATTGCTAAAATGATTGAAAGTTGGCGCTTAGCATTGGACAATACATCAAAGTGATCACTGTACAAGGTACTGATCCCCTTCCTAGCTCTCTGATAATCCTCGTGGATCAATTGGAACTCGACTGTAGATTTCCAAGTCATAAACCATACCCACATCGCTGCGATGAACAAGATTACAGGTCCTCCCCAATCGCTTGAGATTAAGTCCATCAAGTGGAATGCGAATCCTAGAGCAAGAACTCCAGTGTAAATCGCAGCAAGTCTGAATTTGTCATTTTGGCCCACCAATCTAAGCAGACCAACAGAGGCCCCCAACAAGACGAGTACTGCGATGAAAGATACTGTGACGCCGGGAGACCAGGAACTTACGGTAGTTTCCCTTACTTCCGACTTCGATTCAAGAGGAGTATTATTCCAGGCTGTTCCAGTTAACAATAGCTCACATGAAACATCTGTACTTTGTGACCACCAATCCAACTGTTCGCTCTCAACTTCCCACTGAACATATGTGCTAGTGTCAGCAGGCATCATACCATGGTCGACTACGGGGTTAGTGACAGTAACGCCCTCACAAACTAAGTTCGATTGAACAGAGAGTGCCAATGATGTACCTTCGTTACCAACTCTTGCTGAGATAGTAGAGATTGACCCCTCAAACATAGAATCATCATCGTATTGGAATTCTGAGATGTAGAGATTTGCTTTTGTCTCAAAGTAGAATGAAAACGTCTCTTCCGTATATACAGTAAATCCATTGTGCTCATCTGGATGATAAAGTCTGAATGTAAGTTCGTAGCCATCATTCTTCAGAATGTTTGGACTATCTGGAGTGTCTATTGCCATTACAAGTGGATCATTAGTAACCCAAGCAGGACGCAATGGCAGTGAAATCACTGTATGAGCACTACCCTCGCAATCATTAGTAAGATCTAGTTCTTGATTTACTCCTTCGACTTCAAGAGCAAATGACCATTCGAAATCTTCCTCTTCCAAACCTAGTTGAGATAAGTTTACTCTTCTTTCTGCACTACACAGTTCAATCATGTATTCTACGGGGCTATCTCCTGATAAACCAGGAATGTGAGACCATATAATGTTCTCAAACATGAACTCATCAGGGTCATCAGGAGGCAATCCTAGTTTGTAGTCTTGATTTGCAAATAATCTAGACATCTGTAGAGATGATTCTGCAATTGCAGAACCTTCAA
>CAXGTB010000267.1:0-1546 GCA_964012565.1 uncultured euryarchaeote
ATTGTGGTAATGCAGTTCCTGGTCCAGCGATGGTTAAGTTGCTTGACATGATTGGAGCAGAGCATATTGACTTGTACTGTGATTGGGATAATACAGAGCCAAATCATGGTGCAGATCCAACCCGTGAATACAATATGGTTGACCTTGCAAAAGTTGTAGTAGACAACGGATACGAATTAGGTCTTGGTGCTGATGGAGATGGTGACAGAATCGGTGCTGTTGATGAAAACGGTGACTTCGTTTATCCTGACAGATTAATCGCTCTTCTCGCTGAAGATGTCGTGGGAACTGAAGATGGCAAAGATTTGCTAATTTACGACGTTAAGTGTTCTATGAATGTTGAGAAAGCAATCATCTCTGCAGGAGGCCGTCCAATGATGGCAAAGACTGGTCACTCTTTCATGAAGCGTGTCTTGGCTGCAAATCCTGATGCTTTGATGGCTGCTGAAATGAGCGGCCACATATTCATGGCAGACAGAGGCTGGTACGGCTTTGATTGCTCACTATACAATGCAGCAAGACTGCTAGAGTTATGGTCGAGAAGAGATGGATTGTCATTCAGTTCAGAACTTAACCGACTTGCACCAAACCTTCCAACCACTGGTGAAGTAAAGGTTCCATGCGCTGAAGAAAACAAGTTAGAGACTGTTGCTGCAATCACTGATGCGTTCTCAGATTATGATTCATCTACAATCGATGGTGTACGAGTTAGATTCGAGAAAGATGGCCAACAATCAGGCTGGTACCTTGCTCGCAAATCTAACACAGAGGCAATTCTTGTGATGAGAGTTGAAGCTAACGATCAACAAACGCTAGATGAAATTCTTGCAATGATTGATGAAAGGGTCTCACCAATAATCGATATCAGCAAGTTGCTGTGATTATTCATCGGAGTCCTCTTCTTCATCTTCTTCAACCATTTCGATTTCATAATCTAATGAGATTAATTCCCACTTGTAGGAAACAACTTCATCATTATCTGTGTTTTCCTGAATAAATTGATCTGGGCAGTCCCCTTTGTTTACATTGACTGATATCTGAAGGTAATGTTCGCCCATTCCCAAGCTTTCATCAATTTCGAGCATCTCAGTGAGTTCTGCATTCGTTGTATTTTCTACATCCTGGTTAATTAGACTAGAATTGTGCCACAAAATTTCAACTATATCGCCGGATGAAACCTCTTGTGTATTGTGCTTATCAGAATGCATTAGGTGGCCAGAAACATCGTCTGCGGCAGTACCGCATCCAATTCCAGGTTGCTCGTTGTCAGTAAACGTAATCGTTGCTCTTACACCAACAATGGTCTTACCATCAATTTCAGTGCCTATCGAATCGGTATTGATTGCAAGGTCTGCAGATTGGCCGTCAGCTATAGTCTCAGTTCCTTCTTGGAGCAAATGATAATCATAGGTTCCATTTACCTTGTAGGTTCCAATAGGACCTGTTATCTCGTAATCATCGACATTGCCTGCAGCATAACCAAAATAAACGGGGAAAGCAATTGCGAAGAATATCATTCCTGCAACAAGAATTTGTGTTCTTTGAT
>CAXGTB010000268.1:0-1514 GCA_964012565.1 uncultured euryarchaeote
CCGATGCTAGTGGAATCATCATCTTCTAACTCGATCAGTTTTTTGCGAATGTGGTCTGGAATATCAGGGTCGTACCTGTTCCATGGACGATACTTGTCAGATTCACGTGGCATTGTGAGACGATCTCTTTCACCTCCCCCTGTGCCGAAATAGGCCATTCCGCTGTATTTTCCCGAACTGTATGCACAGAGTCCCTTCGTCTCCCAGGGGCCTACAAATGGATGGCCTGCTCCGCCAATTTGTAGACCCAGAGCACGAGCAAATTCCTCGGCCTTGGCGGGGTCATGGATGTGCTGTAGGTCTCCCGCCATGTTACTCGACAACGGTTAGGATTAACCAATTCTTCGGAATTGAGCCGTTGAGAGAGATTAAACAGGAGTTCCTAGATACGGTTCATCTATGTCTAATTGTAGAATGTACAACCCCGTGGAAATACATGATGCGTAAATTACACCTTCATGGAATTCTACAGCCCATAGGAATGGGACCCATCCAAAGTCGTAGTATTGGCTATCTAATGGAGTCCCATCTAGGTGTCCTGATGGAAGATAGTAACCTACTGTAGCTTCAAAGTGGATATCGATTCTATCGGTCGCTTCTGGCGCAATTAGAGTTTCAAGATCTACAATCCACAGTCCTGCGTGGTAGTGAGAAATGTATAGCCTGACATCCCAGTTTCCGCCATGAGATTGGTCGGTTTCATCAGTTGTCTCAAAATATCCTGTGTCCAAGTTGTGAGGGCTGAAAAGTAGCCACTCGTCTGCCTGTGGGTCGAGTTCACAACTTGCACCAAAACAATGGTCTTCTGCATACGGAATTTCCCAATCTCTGGTCATAGTTATTTCAAACTTAAAATTACCATTTTCTTCTGAATACTCTGTCGTATCTAGAAGGTAGACAATGCCTGTTCCTTGATACAAATCTAGGCATTCCACTGCTGCTGTAACATAGTGGCGAGGCGTGTCACCTAAACCTAAGTGGGAAACATCAAGCATCTCTGGCACTGGTTCTGCATAGTGGATGTAAGAAACACGCCCACCGTTTTCGTTTCCAGTAGTGCCGCTATCTGGCTGACCATCGTCATCCAAATCTAGGAAGTCCATCCAAGATCCTACCTCCGGGGCTCTCCAACGGCACAATACTGGGTTACCTTGTCCCGCCTTGCATGTTGTTGCCATGAGCGTGTATGCTTCGGGAGAGTTGGTAGGATGTGGAACGTCTGAGACATCTCCGATTCTCAATCCAGCTTCCCAGTATGATCCGTATACAAATGTGCGGCCATATCTTGGGTCTTCTGTGTCTTCACCTGGCCACTTCTGCACGGTCATATCGTGGATGTATATCCAACCGCCACGGGTTGTTTCCCACGCCACTTCGTATTCACCAACCTTGACAATTGTGTGACCGTGTCCTGATGCTGGAACTCCTGGAAGTAAACGAGATGCACTGCCTTGAAGATTCAGGTGCGCAATTGTTACTCCGCCACAGGCTTCACCTATTGCAGAGTTGCATTG
>CAXGTB010000269.1:0-1513 GCA_964012565.1 uncultured euryarchaeote
TGTGGTGCATGGTTCCATTTCGACCTTCACCGGCTTGACCTATTGGTGCATCAAATCGAGCGCCGTACTTGATCACATCGTGAATCCAGTTGTATGCGATTTCAGCACCTGGTGCTTCTCCCTGCATCACCTGAACAACTGCTCCATCGGTCTGCAGATGCCCAACATCCCACACTCTATTGTAGAATACTTTGGGCGCATCACCAATTGAGAGAACTGAGGATGCACCGGTTAGGTGAACGCTATTGTTTGTGAAATACATGTCACGCCCACCTTCGTAAATCGTGGTCATCAATCCCTTTTGGTCAGCAGCTGACCAATCGATTGCATGGAAGTATGAATTGTTCACAGTGTTATTGTGAGATTGACCGCCTGAGCCGTGGAACTCTAGTGCTCCACCGTCGGTATTTGTGATTGATATCTTGTCGACAAACGTGTTTGTACACCTGTAGAAACGAGTCATCCAGCGGTCATCTTCTGATTCGCCTGCAATTCCCAGTCCACGCTTTGAGGTGCTTGGATACTGCATTGTTGAGTTGGTGAAACTACATTCGTCACAGTTGTTGAAGTTGACAGTGGTTCCGAAGAAATCGATTCCTTGGATTGTTACGTTGTCAGAGTTATCTACGCTGATAGCGAATGGCTGCACCTTAACTCTAAGGTCAAGGTCGTTAGCATCTTGGCTTGAAGGTGTCTTGTAGTGCAACCTGTTGTCAGAGTTGTTGTACCACCACTCGCCATCTGTATCGATTAGTTCTCGCTTTCCTTCCAAGAAGTATGCGTGATGCTTGGACTTCCAACCAACTCCAGTACCGTCGTAAGAGAAGGTACCGTTTGCTGAATTCCAGCCTGTGATCTCTCTGCTGTCTGAGCGGAATGAGCCCAAGTTCATCACCGCAATCGCACCAACAGGGTCGAGGCCTGTTGCATTGATTGTCTCATTCAATCCAGTGTGAACGCCAGTCTCTGGTCCTGCATCAGTGAGCCAACCTATGGTGTAGGCATTGTTTGAATTGGTTAGAGTTCCCTCAGCCCAATATGAGCGGTTGAATACGGTGTCATCTGAGAATTGTGCATTAGGCCAGCGAGCTGGAACCTGTTCCTCGTGAGCAAGGAATAACTGCCAACCATCTTGGCTTAGCGTGACTTCTTGGATTCCATTAGCGTCTGCAGTTGACCAGACTCCTCCAAGGTCATCTGTGACGCTTTTCGTTCCATCAAAGACGACTGTAGCGCCTGTTGCCGCACGAATGATCAAGTTGTCAATTCCATCGATTGAAACATTGTCGTGATAAAGTCCCGAATTCATGACGATTTCATCGTCGTCCACTGCAGCATTTACCGCAGCAGACAAACTCTTCATTGGGCAATCAGATGTTCCCGCATAGGAATCATTTCCAAGAACTCCGTCTACATTAATCGCCGTGCCAGAAGCCCTTGTTTCTGATGGGCAGGTAGCTGGATTGACAAATTTCTTGTTAGGTTCATCTTCCAAAACCGGGGGGTACCAACC
>CAXGTB010000270.1:0-1511 GCA_964012565.1 uncultured euryarchaeote
TTGGATGATGAAAGTTAATCAAACTCTAGATCTAGAACTACATGCATTATGTGCGGGCTGTATTTCTTGACGATTTCTAAGTGTAGGGCAATTACATTTTTTCCTGATGCTGTAGAGAACCATTCAGTGGTTTTCTTGGACCAATCCTCTATTTCGTCTTCATGTACATTCATATGAACATGAATCATTCCCCCAGAATCCTTCAGGCAGCGGATTGCGCTTGCCCAAGAGTTCATTGATGAAGGAATCAGGCCTAGTATTACTCTATCTGCAACACCTCTCAATTCTTTCATGCTCACTCTATTGTCGCCTGCATGGATTGTGCATCTTTCGCTAACACCATTTCTTGCTAATCCTTTTTCTAAGGCGATTATGCTATGCGGATTTATCTCACAAGCGTGTACTTGCTTAGCTTTTCCATGAACTAAAAGTTGCAATGTGTAATAGCCAATTCCACAAAAAGCGTCGACAATTGTCTCCCCATCCGCCTGAATTTCACCCATACGCCTTCTCTCTGTGACATTTCCTGAAGAGAACATCACTTCAGTTGCATCAAATTCGTATTCAACGTAGTTTTCTCTATGAACGACCCACCCATCGTCTCCATGTACCAATTCAAGTTGAGATTTTCTAGTGACTCCTGGGTCGATTTCGTTCTGAATTCCGATCTTATTAGATTGTAAAATTCCAGCCACTTTTTCTAGAGGCCATTGAGATGTATCTGTGCCTTGTGGGAAGATGACCATGTCACCTAATTTTTCCCAGCGCTTTGGTGGTTGAGGCAATATTTCGGCCAATTGATTGTGCGGGTTGTGTTTCTCAACTTCTTGGAAATCAATTTCCAAATCTCCTTCTAGGACAGGAATAGCAATTTTATCGCCTACTGGCATGGGTTTTAGACTTTGATTTAGCAGACCGCTTTTCTTCAATCGTTCGTATTCAGAAGGCGCCTCATCTCGATTACACAAGTGTGCATAAGAGTTAGGCATGAATTACTCCATGAGGCAAACCATGTTAAATGTCCCAGTATACAGAATGTATGATAGCATGTACCGGAGAATAGCATTTTCTTTGATTTTCATCTTTGTAATTTCCGTTATTGCTCCTTTAGCAAGCGCAACTGGTATGCAAAGTTGTACGATAAATGGCGGAACTTGTGACACTTGGGACAAGGCTGATGACGGAACAGAAAATCAACCGGATTGGGTTGAAGGGGTCTATGAATTCGATTTAGTTGACACTTCAACAATTGAAATGGAAATGACCTGGGCTTTGAGAGAATTCAATCGTACAGTATTGGGTGAGATTCCCGGTGTGCAATTGGCTTTAGCCGCTGAGGGGCTTAGCCCTCAAGACGGCGCTCCTGCGGATTTGATTAGAAATTATTTCGATACCACAACAACTGCAGGTGGTCCAACAGTCAAAGAAAAATTGATTTTGGAGGTTAATGATACCATTGAGGATTTGTTGGACAGTGGTTTTGGAACAGTAAACTCGATACAATCTAGTTA
>CAXGTB010000271.1:0-1506 GCA_964012565.1 uncultured euryarchaeote
AGTGGTCCGGAAATTAAAGCCAAAACCAATAACACTGCGTATATAGCGAAAACCTTTCCAATATTTTTTGATTGAATTATTTCCCAATCTAATCTTCTATTGAAGTGTGAGATAATCAATGCTACCAGTGCTAATGAGAAGAAAAAATCCATAATTAAATTTTCAGAGAAGTCTAAAATGCTAGAGTATTCGTTTCTCAAAACCCAACAAAGTATTGTAATTAATCCTAAAAATGGAAGTAATGCTCCCATTGCATAAGAAAATGGTCCAACCTTGTTGACACTTCCTGGTTTACTTTTGAAGATGGTCATAGCGGGTGACCATAAACATACCAAGGACGCACACAGCAATGTAATTCCCACAGTTGTAAGAGAATTAAAAATAGACAAATCGTTGCTTAATATTCCCGCTGCAATTGCTATTTGTCCAAAGACATTCAATCCAACGTATATTCTCATCAATGTCTTTTCGAACCCATCCACGTCGTAGATCAATGGTAGAATACTGAAGCTTACACCTGCGAGGATACACATCATCCAACCAAGTGCTAATTGCATCCTTAGTGAGTAGTGAATTTCTCTGATATTTTCTTCGTAAAATTCTCCTCCATAGGTTCCTGTCCAATATGCAGTTATGAAGAATAAAATTTGCATAAAGACTGCAGCAAGAACCAAATCTAGATATGAACCAGAAGACCAGTGTGGCTTCCTCTGGATTTCATTACTCATACCAACCGATAAGAACTCATGGTTTTTATATAAAAATTAGAACCCTTTAATTTCATATCAATAGAGGGACTAATCCAAGATCATTTTTAGAGACATCCATCGAAACCTCACGCCCTGGCATCAGCAATAATTTGTCTGACTCATCAAGAGCGAATATGGGAATGTCTATTTCATCCCCCATTTGCTTTAGAGTTCTTCTGCAGGCATTGGTTTGAGTGTCCATATGAATTAATCCGTTGAGATCGATAATCACAGTATCTCCTCGCAGAATTCTATCTTGTATTTGGCGAATGGGTAGCCTGTGCATTTTGTCTGGTACTACATATCGAAGTGCTCTATCTGGGAAATCTGTTGCTTTCGAAGAGTAATTTGACAAATCATGAAATGCTTCTCCATCCGGAGTTAGAAGTCCAGTCCAACCGGGTGGAACAGACATTGACTTCTTTACAGGTGGTGGAATTTCCAGTTTCGGTTGCTCTAGTTCTTCAGATTGAGAATCGTTTCCCACCAACTCATTCTGCGTGGGCTCTTCGTCTGGACTGACTAAAGTCAATTGCTGACCTGGTGCTTCCTCCTTTTTCGAGGACTTCTTTTTCTTACGCTTATTTACAGATTCAGGTGCCGGCGATTCCGGGTCTGGAAATCCAAAAAATTGCCACAGTGTTCCCATTTTTTCCACTACTCAAAGGTCCAAGTCGTCAAGGATGTCGGCTAGGGCCTGCGAAGCAGGGGTCGGTGCTGGTTCTTGAACCATCGTCCTGTTGAGTAAGGATGGAGC
>CAXGTB010000272.1:0-1504 GCA_964012565.1 uncultured euryarchaeote
TGTCAAGTTCAGTTCGATGTTCTGGAACTCCAAGTATTTCGCAAGAGTTCTCCACGACTTCTTCATCCAATTGTAATGCGAGTTCAGTAATGAATGGTAGATCGGTTTGACCATCCCCACGGTCTTCAGTATCTCCGTAACCCAGTTGTCCGATTCCGTTGTCTCCCCAACAAATGATGTCATTGTTACCTTGAGACTTTATGACGCAACTTGTTCCAGCGCCAACTTCGATGTCAGTCGCTGTATATGCATAGTGTGTGTTTCCTGAATTCAATCGGACATAAGGCAGGTTGCTACCCATTCCGCTAGCGGAACCAGGGCCAGTTCCTCGGTTATCTTGGCTACCATATCCAAGCCTTCCATCTGCTCCGTTACCCCAGCATTGAACAGGTCTGTAGCTACCGTATGCTACAATGGCACAAACGTGGTCTTCACCAGCGTCAATTGCCTGAACTTCGTAGGTCAAATCAGCATTGCTGATAGAAGACATAGAGCCGCCAGAGCCATCTCCAACATTTGTTGTAGATTCAATTCCCAGTTGACCAAAGTCATTCAATCCCCAGCAGAATGCTCTGTCAGTTCCGCTGTCGTCAACGATTGCACAAGTGAATCCATCACCTGCAGTGATTGCGCTAGCAGTTCCAGGAAGGTCTAGGAAATCTAGGTTGTCTCCCATCTCTCCTGCACCGTCACCGATGTCGGTTGTTGAATCCAATCCAAGTTGTCCGTTGTCGTTGCCTCCCCAGCAGGATGCGCTGTAGTTGTCCCAGACAACACAAGTGTGGTCCCAGCCCAGTGCCATGCTGTCGATAGTGCGGCCAGTAGGCACGCTTGTGACTTCGAAGTTATTTCCGATTTCGCCAGTTGCGTCTCCTCGATGGTCAGTGTCGCCAAGACCAAGTTGTCCCTTGGAGTTGTCTCCCCAGCAGATTAGGTCATCGTTGTCCATGACTGCACAGGTGTGGCTCTTTCCAGCTTCTAGCATAGTTGCTGTTCGGCCAGTAGGGAATTGCATGAATGGCAATGTGTCACCGGTTTCGAGGTATCCGTCACCGAATCCGCCATTGCTTGATGAGTAGCCCAAACCAAGGACTGAGGACTCTCCCCAACACTTGACTGAACCGTTTGTGAATAGTGCACAAGAATGGTCTTCGCCCATGACAATCTTGTCTATTGATGCATTAGTTCCTAGGTTTACGAACGGGAGATCAGTGCCAGTTTCATCAATACTGTCTCCAATGTTCTGGGTATTACCTAGACCGAGTTGTCCTTCACTACCGTCACCC
Organism: uncultured euryarchaeote; assembly: GCA_964012565.1. Classification (GTDB taxonomy): domain Archaea; phylum Thermoplasmatota; class Poseidoniia; order Poseidoniales; family Poseidoniaceae; genus MGIIa-K1. Next base: position 1,287 of record CAXGTB010000272.1, read on the forward strand.
CAGCACTTGATGTTGCCAGATGCACCGATAGCACATCCGGATTGCAAACCGAACGCCAGAGAATCGGCGTTTCCAGTGTTGCCTGCACTCAAGATTATTTGTTCATTGAGTTCTTCACCGGTTTCTTCAGAGGCGGAGTCGCTTGATTTGAAGTTCTGGTCAGCAAACGGAGTCATGGGCATTAAGACCATGATTAGCGTTAGCATTAGGGCTGATGT